>JACQTN010000070.1 GCA_016210785.1 Armatimonadota bacterium | reverse complement strand
GACCTCAGGAGGCCGCCGGCAGCGCCGGCGGCCTCCTCTCCTTCTTCCTGGGCGCCGTCGTCCTGGACGAGTTCGGTCTGAGCATCGATCCGTGGCAGCGGAAGATCGTTCCCGTAGTGGCACTCTTGATGTGGAGCGCTATCCGCGTCCGCCTTCGCGCGCCGCCGTCGTGATCGTGACCCGGACCGGAAGCCGCGCCGTGCTCTCATACCACGTCTTCACGTAACGTGTCCCGTACTTGTCCCGGAACATCTCCAGAATGTGCTCCACCTGCGTCTGCCGTGCGATCTCGGCCCGACTAGGGAAGACGCGGCCGCCCACTTTCACCCTCGCCCGCGGTTCCTTCCGGATGTTCTTCACCCAGTCCACCTTGCCGCCCCGTCCCGCCAGGAAACAGATCGCCTCACCGTCGTAGACGAAAGACAGCTCCACGGTGTGGGGCCGGCCCGTGCGCCGTCCGGTGGTCTCCAGGTTGAGGTACTGGGAGACGCGCAGGAGCCTGTCGACGGTGGAGCTCACCATCGCCAGGCACCCGGCATGGGCCCGCGGCAGTCCAGGCCCCGCGACTTTGTACAGCGAGTTTCCTGGTTTGGCATTTCCCACGCGGCTTCTCAGCGGTTCACCTGCCACCGCGGCGTCGAGCGGAAGAACTCCGCCAGGGAGTTCACCTTCGGCAGCACCAGCGTCCGCTTCACCGCCCATAGCTCGTCCGGCCGGAAGGTCATCACGCGCGGCACGTCCTGCAGGACCACCTCCTGGGCGCGGAAGTAGATGGCCCGCAGCGCGCCGCGATCGGTGGCCGTGGCGGCCTGATCCAGCAAGGCGTCGATCTCCCGGTTCTGGTACTGCACGATGCGCGGCGTGGTGGCCGTGCTCTTGAAGTTGAACTCGAACTCGGTCTGGACCGGCGAGAGCAGGTTGAACCAGGCGAGCCCCACCATCTCCACGTTGTCGCTGTTGCGGACCTGCCAGAAGCGGCCGAAGAAGTCCCCGCGCTCCAGCGGCTCCAGGGCCAGCTCGATGCCCACCTGGCGGAAGAACTGCTGGATCATCAGCGCCTGGTCCTGGTACCGCTTCTCGGACAGGAAGGTGTAGCGCGCCCGGAACGGGCGCCCATCGCGCTGCAGGGCGCCGCCGGGTCCCGGCGCGAAGCCCGCCTCGCGCAGCAGCGCGCGGGCGCGCTCCGGATCGTAGGTGGGCCCTTTGATCTGCGCATTGTGCTGCCAGAGGCTGGGGTGGATGGGGCTGTTCACCACGCGGCCGTAGCCTTTCTGCAGGACGCGGACCATGGCCTCGCGGTCCACCGCGTGGTAGAAGGCGCGGCGCACGCGCACGTCGCTGGTGAACGGGTGCCGGTGGTTAAACGAGAACCAGAAGGAAACGTCGCCCGGCATGCGCAGGGTCTGGAGGTTGCGCTCGCGCTGGAAGGCCTCGAACTCGTCGGGGAGGATCTGGCCCGCGTCCAGGTTGCCGGCGCGCAGATCCGCCATGACCGTGGCCGGTTCGGGGACGAGCCGGAGGACGATCCGCTCCAGGTTGGGCCGGCCTCCCCAGTAGCCGGGGAAGGCGGTGAAGGTGATGCTCTCGCGTTCCCGCCAGTCGGTGAGGCGGAAGGGACCCGCGCCGATGGGCCGGCGGTTGTAGGGATGCTCGACGATGCGCGCCATGTCGGCACCGGCCAGGGCGTGTTTAGGCATGATGTAGTAAGGTGGTGCGGTGATCTGGTCCAGGAAGAAAGCGAAGCGCCGCGTGAGGATGAAGCGGACGGTCCGCGGACCGACCACCTGGATGCCCGACACCTGCGTGGCCTTGCCCTCCTTGAACGCGCGGGCGCCCTCGATCTCCAGCAGGGGCGCCCCGGCCACCGGGTAGCGCGGGTGCAGGTAGAACTCGTAGGAAAACTTCACGTCCTCCGCCGTCACCGGCTGGCCGTCCTGGAACTTCGCGTCGCGGAGGTGCAGGGTCCAGGTCTTGCCGTCCGCGGACCGCTCCCAGCGCTCGGCCAGCCGCCCCTGGGTCTGCCCCGCGGGGTCGGTGACTGCCAGGACGTCGTGGATCATGGCGAAGACGTAGCCTCCCACGGCCTCCACCGAGCCGATGATCCGCGTGGGGAGCCCCCACATGGCGATGACGGCCTGGCCCTGTGCCGATGGGGCGGGCAGGGCCGTGCCGGCGAGGGCCGTGAGCGTGAGCAACGCCACGGTGAGGGAGATGAGCCCCGTCCGGTTCTTCATGGTGCACTCCTCCTCTGCGGATTCCGGCGCGCCATCCTTCACGGCGGCGACGGCCTGCTGGCCGCCGGGTGCGCCTCGAAGGGTGACGGTCCTTCCAGCCACTCCCGCGTCCACTCCTTGATCTCCGTCGCCCCACCCCGCCGCAGACCGCGGATGCACGCGTTGATGTCCGCCATCAGGTGCCGGCATCCCATAGCAAATGCCTCCGGGTACATGGGGTGGCACTGCTCCATGCGGTCAATGCCTGCCGCGCCTTCCATGTCAGTGGCGATCAAGACGCGCATCTCACACGCTCCCGGGTGTGACCCGCCTGAAATCTCTGAAGACCTTCAAGCCACCGCGGATGGGTCACTCCAGAGATTTCAGGTGGGTCACCGCGAAGTGGCGGGCGACCTCCGACGCATAGCGGCGCCCGACTCCCGCTGCATGTTGCCTGAGCCATGCGCTGAGGGACGTGCTCCCCGTCGAGGGATCTTTCGACACCAGGAGGCCGGCCATCAACCCCGCGGCTTCGTCGCGTGTCAGGACCACGTCCCGCACGATGACGCCCAGCGCCCCGGCCAGGATGGGCATGAGTGCGGGTGGCACGTGAACGATCCGGGGCGCGCGGCCGATGGCGCGTGCGATGAGCCTGACCAGATCCTCATACGTATAGGTTTTCGGTCCGGCCGCATCCATGGTGACGTAGGCCTGCTGGTGGCCCGCGCGTACGGCGATCTCCGCCACATCTTCGGCAGAGACCGGCTGCAGCGCGTACCGCCCCGAGCCCGGGATGGGGAACACCGGAAAGGTGCGCAGGCACCAGGCGATGTTGTTGAGCAGGATGTCCTCGGGGCCGAAGATCATGGTGGGTCTGATGATGGCATACGACAGGCCGGACTCGCGCAGCGCCCTCTCCACCAGCGCCTTCCCTTTGAAATAAGGTAGCGGCGAGTCCTCACTGGGGTTGGTGATGCTGAGGTGGACCACCCGGCGTATCCCGGCCTCGCGGGCCGCTGTGAAGAGGACCCGGGAGTTCTGAATGGCCTGATCGAACGTCACCTGCCTGTATGCGAACCGGATCCAGTAGGTGTTGTACAGGGTGGATGCACCCTCCAGGCTCTTCGCCAGGCGCGCAGGGTGAGCGAAGTCGTACCGCGCCACCGTGACCCTGTCGCCGAAGGGGTGGGGTCTGGTGGGGTGGTTGGTCAGGGTGCGCACGCGCTCGTCCATGTCGAGCAGCCGCTGGGCGATGTGCCTCCCGCTGTACCCGAAGGCCCCCGTCACGATGTTCAGCGGAGGTGTGCCCATGGGTAATCTGTTTCGACCTGCGAGGGGCCACGGCCTGGTGCTGCCCGGCGGAAGATGATGCCGCCGGCAGGTCAGGCGGTGCGCGCGTAGTGGAGGATGCCGTTCCGCGTCTCCACCGCCGCGGCGCCTTCCATCACCAGGAGGTCCAGGTGCCCCACGACCTCCGAGATCGCCAGCACCACGTTCAGTTCGTCGAGATTCCCGAAGAGGGTCAGGGTAAGATCGGCGAGCGTGCGGGGACCGTTGCGTAGCAGCGCGGCAATCTCGGCTTTGCGCGCCTGATGATGGGCCACGGTCTCCGCGGCGCGCGCGGCGGGGGCGGCGATGGGTCCGCCGTGACCGGGGAGGGCGACCTCCATGGGCAGGTCCTGGAGGCGCCGGAGCGTGGCCAGGTACTGCGGCAGCGTGGGGATGCGCGCGCCGGAGACGTCGAACTCGATGAGCGGGTTGGGGGAGATGTCACCCAGCAGTACGTCGCCGGCCACCAGCATCCGCTTGCCGTCGTGCAGGCAGATGTGCCCGATGGAGTGGCCGGGGCAGTGGAGCACGCGGAACCGCCGGCCGCCCATCTCGATCTCGTCACCCTCCTGCAGGGTGCGCACGTCGCGCAGGGGGTCGCGCATCCGCTGCATGATGCGCGCCCGTTCCTGCAGGCCCTGGACGGGCGCCTCCGGCACCCCGGCCGACTCCAGAAAGCGGCGCATCGCCCGGTAGTAAGCCGCGGTGTCGCCCACCTTCGGGAGATCGGCGGGGTGGATGTACACCTCCGCGCCCGAGCGCTCCACCAGCGTGCGGGCCAGGCCGGCGTGGTCCACGTGGCCGTGGGTGAGGACGATGCGCCTGACGTCCTCCACGCGGTGCCCCGCCCGGGCGAACCCCGTCTCCAGCGCCGCCAGCGCGTCGCCTGTCTTGGGCCCCGCGTCCACCAGCGTGAGCGGATCGCCGCCGAACAGGTAGACGTTGACCGGCCCCACCGGGAAGGGTGTTGGTATCTCGATTGGATGGACGTGCATGGGTTCCATGTTACATGGCCGTGAGCCCGCCGTCCACACAGATCACCTGGCCGGTGATGTAGCTGGAGGCCTCCGAGGGCAGGAAGAGCGCCACGCCCTTCATTTCGCCAGAACGGCCGAGCCGGCCCATGGGGATGCGCCGCGCCATCTCCTCGCCTGCGCGGTCGATGACCGCCTGGGTCATGCGCGTGGGGAAGAAGGCAGGAGAACCTTCCTTTATGATGGTAGAAAGACACGACGGCACCGCGATCACATGGTGAGAGGCGGCGGACGCGATGGCGGTTCTCGAGGTAGCGCGCCGGGTCCGGGAGACCATGCCCGGCGTGTTCTTCGCCCAGGTGAACCGCCTGGGAGATCGCGTCGCCCTGCGCTCCAAGCACTACGGCGTCTGGCGGCCCGTCTCCTGGCGGGAGTACGGCGAGCGCGTGCGCGCGGTGGCCGCCGGCCTGATGGCCATGGGCCTGGGGCGCGGGGAGCGCGTCGGCCTGATCGGCGAGAACCACCCGGAATGGTTGTACTGCGATCTGGGCATCCAGACCGCCGGCGGTGTCACCACTGCTATCTACACCACCAGCAGCCCCGGGCAGGTGGCCTACATCCTGTCCCACTCCGAAGCGCGCATCTACATCGTGGAAAACGAGGAGCAGCTCGACAAGGTCCTGGAGGTGCGCGAGCGCCTGCCGGACCTGCAGCACATCGTCGTGATGGACCGGGAGGGGCTGCGCGGCTTCCGTGATCCCCAGGTCACGTTCCTGGACGAGTTGATGGCGCAGGGAGCGGAGGCGGCGCGGGAGGCGCCACGCCGCGTGGACGAGCGCATGGCGGAGATCTCGCCGGACGACATGGCGGTGCTGATCTACACCTCGGGCACCACGGGGCCGCCCAAGGGCGCCATGCTCACCCACCGCAACCTGGTCTGGACCGCGGACGCGCTGGTGCGGGCCAACCCCTGCTATGAGACGGACGAGGTGCTGTCGTTTCTGCCGCTGTCGCACATCGCCGAGCGCCTGCTGTCGGTCTTCGTGGCCGTCAGATCTGGCTACGCAGTCAACTTCTGCGAGAACCTGGACACGGTGGCGCAGAACCTGGCCGAGGTGTCGCCCACGGTACTCTTCGCCGTGCCGCGCATCTGGGAAAAGCTGTACTCGGCGGTGACGCTGCGCATGCAGGAGACCGATCCGATCAAGCGCGCGGCCTACGCGCTGGCCCTGTGGGTGGGACGCGCCCGGGCAGAGGCGGTGCTGGCCCGGCGTCCCGTGCCGCCGGCGCTGCGGGCGGCGTATGCCCTGACCCACGCGCTGGTCCTCATGCCCCTCCGCAGGCGCATCGGGCTGGATCGCGTGCGGCTCGTGCTCTCGGGCGCCGCGCCCATCGCGCCCGACATCCTGTGGTACTTCTGGAGCCTTGGCGTTCCCATCAGGGAGATCTACGGCCAGACGGAGGGGAGCGGCCCCACCACGGTGCACCAGGGGGACGACATCCGGCTGGGTACCGTCGGCAAGCCGCTGCCCGGCGTGGAGGTGCGCCTGGCGCCCGACGGCGAGATCCTGGTGCGCGGGGGCAACGTCTTCGCGGGCTACTTCAAGGACCCGGCGGCCACGGAGGCGGCACTTGCGGACGGCTGGCTGCACTCGGGGGATATCGGCGAGTTCGACGCGGACGGGTATCTGCGCATCACCGACCGCCAGAAGGACATCTTCATCACCGCCGCGGGCAAGAACATCGCCCCGCAGTACATCGAGAACAGGCTGAAGTTCAGCCCCTACATCAACGACGCCGTGGTCATCGGCGACGGCCGGCGCTACCTGGTGGCCTTGATCGTCATCGATGAGGAGAACGTGACGAAGTGGGCGCAGGACCGGCGGCTGCCGTTCACGACCTATGGGGATCTGGCCGCCAACCCCGAGGTGCGCGCG
>JACQTN010000069.1 GCA_016210785.1 Armatimonadota bacterium | reverse complement strand
TCCCTGCCCCCCGCACGCACGCCAGCGCCGCTCCCAGCGCGCGCCGCCTCTCTCTCCATCACGCGCCGCAGCGCCGGCAGCGGCTGCCGGCCAAGCCTCGCCAGGGCGCGCATCACCGCCAGCACCGCCGGCCTCCCCGCCTTCTCCAAATCCAGCAGCGCCGCGCGCAACGCCTCCCCTTCTACGACAGGCCGCACCACGCGCGTGGGTCGCGCCAGCGTTTCCGCGGGCATCGCCCCACGCAACGCGTCGGGCAGGCTGCACAGGTACCGATCCGCCACCCACCGCACCACGCCCAGCAGCTCCGCGTCGAACACGGGGCCGCCGCCGATCAGGGCGCGGATGGGGCGGACGTCCGGCACATCGGCCTCCGCCGGTAGCCCGATCACATAGCCGGGCGCGGTACTCCGCCCCAGCGGGACCACGACGCGCGAGCCGATCTGGATGCCCGGAACCAGTTCCGCAGGGACCGCGTAGGTGAGCGCCTGCTCGACGCGGCGGGAGCGCCGGTCGATCAACACGTGGGCATAGCGCGCGGGCGCATCGAAGTTCCCGAGACGTTCCGGGTATTCCACGGGGTTCGGTGTGACGGCGCGGCTTGCGAAAGATTCTTCGGGGTTCCCGTCCCGGACGGCCTTCCCGGCGACGCCGCCGCTCATCTCCTCACGCGTCCCGTCACCGTGCCCCCCCGCGGTCCGAGAGAGGTCTGGCCGGCAGCAGCGATACGATGGCGTCCAGGATCGTCGCCGGCTCGGACATGCGCCCCCAGCCTTCCTTGCCGGTGGCGAGGCGGCCGTACTCCGGACCCACCACGCGATAGCCGCGGGCGCGGAGGCGTTGCAGGTTCTCCTGCACCACGGGCGCCGCGTACATCACGTCGCTCATGGAAGGCGCCAGCAGCACCGGCGCGCGGGTGGCCACGGCCGTGGCCGAGACCACGTCGCCGGCCAGCCCGGCCGCCAGCCGGCCGATCATGTCCGCGGTGGCCGGCGCGATGAGGAGCAGGTGCGCCCGCTCTCCCAGCGCCACGTGCGGCTCGTCCCATGGACTGTCCGGGTCCCACATGTCGGTGATGACCGGATGCTGCGACAGCGCTTTGAAGGTCACCGGCCCCACGAAGCGTGTCGCCGCCGCGGTCATGAGCACGTGCACCTCCGCGCCGCGCCGGCGCAGCGTGCTCACCACCTGCGCGACCTTGTAGGCAGCGATGCCGCCACACACGCCGACGACGATCACGCGGCCGTCCAGCCGCGGTCCCTCCGCGGCGGCCCTGGCGGGTGCGCGCCGCGGCGCACCCGTCACCCGACCCGGCGCGGCCGCGGGACCGCCAGGCGCGCGCCGGCGTCCTGCTCCCGGCGTGCGCCGGTCCCCTTCCCGGCGCCGGGATCGCGCGTCAGCCATGGAGGTCCGGCAGGGGCTGCTGCACGGGCTGTCCGGGGATCGCTTCCGCCCGCGGACCTCGGTCGCGCATCGTCCGCGCCAGATGCGCCAGGGTGTCTGTGATGGGACCGGGCAGCCACAGGTCCGTGTCCAGAATCACGTGATACGGCGCGAGGTCGTCCAGGTCAATCCCGTAGATAGTCCGGTAGCGCGTGCGCTCGCTCGTCTCCCGCTCGATCAGTTTCTGCATCGCCACCTCCAGCGTCGTTCCCTCCCGCAGGGCGAGCCGGCCGGCCCGCACCTCCACCGGCGCGCGCAGCCACACCTTCAGGTGGGCGTTCACCACCCACCCGCACAGCCGGCTCTCCACCACGGCGTTGCCGGTCGCCGCCATCTCCGCCTGCAACCGGTCCAGGTCCCGGTCCACGGAGTGGTCGCGCTCGGCCAGGCGTCCAAACTCCTCAAGGGTCATCCCTCGCTGCTGCGCCAGGTCGCGGAACACGGCCCCCGCCGAGATGCAGCGGAAGCCCAGGCGCTGCGCCAGGCGCGCGGCCGCCGTGGACTTGCCCACGGCAATCAACCCGCCGATGGCAATAATCATCGGATTACTCGGCCTCTTCCTCGACCGATTCGCGGGAGGCGAAGCGGTGCGCCACCGTCTCCGGCTGCACGGCGGAGAGCACCACGTGGCCGCTGTCGGTGATGACCACGGCGCGGGTGCGCCGGCCGTAGGTGGCGTCGATGAGGATGCCCTTCTCGCGGGCCTTCTGGATGATGCGCTTGATGGGCGCCGAGTCGGGGCTGACGATGGCGACGATGCGGTTGGCCGCCACGATGTTGCCGAAGCCGATGTTGATGAGCCGGGTGTCCATGGGCGCTCCTTACGTTACATCTTACCTCACTCGATGTTCTGCACCTGCTCCCGCAGGCTTTCCAGCTCCGACTTCATGGTGATCACGGCGCGGGTGATGATCAGGTCGTTGGCCTTGGACCCCACCGTGTTCACCTCCCGCCCCAGTTCCTGCAGCAGGAACTCCAGCTTGCGCCCCACCGCGCCGTCCGCGGAGCGGATCGTGTCCTGGAATTGCGCCAGGTGGCTGCGCAGGCGCGTGATCTCCTCGCTGATGTCGCTGCGCTCCGCAAAGAAGACCGCCTCGGTGGCCAGACGCGCCTCGTCCAGCGGGACGTCGCCCAGCAGCTCCTTGACGCGGGCGCCCAGGCGGGCCGTGTACTCTTCCACCACCGCGGGCGACCGCCCGGCGACCTCCTCCGCCAGGACGCTCAGCGTGCCGGCCCGCCGCAGCAGGTCTTCGGCCAGGCGCCGCCCCTCCTCTTCGCGCATGGCGATGAAGGTGACCAGCGCGCCGCCCAGCGCCGCCTCCAGCGGCGGCCACAGAGTCTCGATGTCCGGCTTGTCCTCCTCCAGGCGGATCACGTCGGGGAATCCCGCCAGCATGCGAAGGTCGATGGACGCCTCCACATTCAACGAACGGGCCAGTTCCTCGATGACGCGTGCGTACGCCTGGGCCATCTCGATGTCGGCGCGGATCGCCTTCGCCCGCCGGCCGCGCTCCTCCCGGATCACCGTGATCTCCACCCGGCCGCGCTGCACGCGCCCCTGGACCGCGGCGCGCACGCGCTCCTCCAGGGGCGACAGATCCCGTGGCAGGCGCACCACCACGTCGGCGAAGCGGTGGTTCACGGAGCGCACTTCCACCACGAAGCGCCCGGCCAGCGTTTGCGCCTCGCCGGTGCCGTACCCGGTCATGCTGCGAATGGGCAAGGCGTCTCTCCTCTCAGGATGTCCCAGGCATGGCAGTTAGACAGGCGCCGCGCGCGCCCCTGCCGGGGATGGGCATGAGATGTGCGGGACGGAGCGGATCCACCGGAGCAGACGGGGCCGCGGGATGAGACTATCCCAGCATCTTGAAGACTTTGCTCACCTTCCGCAGCGCGTCCCTGGCCTTGGGGTCGCCCTCCACGTCGCGGCGAATGCACTGCTCCAGCCCGTGTATATCAAGAGTCCGGGCGCGCTTGACACCCCCGACACTGCGGGCCTAGACTTGCGGTGCACCGGTGAAGCAACGCCGGACGTGCCCATGCGCCCGTGAACCCCTGTCACCCTGGGGAAAGCAGACCGCGATGAGCCGCATCCCCGCCCCTGCCTTTGACAGCCTCGTCCTCCGCGCCGTCACCGCCGAGATCGCGTCGCTGGCCGGAGGGCGCGTCACGAGAGTGTGGCAGCCCGCGGAGGAGGAGATCCTCCTGGCCGTCCGCACCCGCGCGGGGACCCGCCACCTCCTCTGCTCCATCCACGCCCGGTGGGCCCGGGTGCATCTGGTCGCGGCGCGCGCCGATGACGGGGCCGCGGGCGAGGTGACCTTCCCGTTCCACCAGTTCCTCCGCCGCAGGCTGGCCGACGCGCGAATGATCCGCATCGAGCAGCCGCTCTTTGAGCGCACGCTCACCCTCACCTGCGAGACCCTCGACGGGGAAGCGCAGCTGATCGCCGAGATCATGGGCCGGCACAGCAACCTGATCCTGGTCAGGGACGGCGTCATCGCCGGCGCGCTGAAGCCGGTGACCTCGGCCATGAGCCGCGCGCGCCAGGTGCTGCCCGGCCGTCGCTACACGCCGCCACCGGCGCCGCCGCATCCGCGCCCGCCGGAGGTCACGGCGGAGGGGCTCGCCGCATCGCTGCGCGGGCATCCCGGGCTGCTGTGGCGCGCCCTGGTGGAGGGCGTGCTGGGCATCAGTCCCCCGATCGCCCATGAGATCGCCTACCGCGCCGGCTTCGATCCCTCCATGTCTCCGGCGGACGTTCCGGCCGCGCCGCTCGCGGAGGCCCTACATCGGATCGCCGCCGACGCCGAGGCCGGCCGGTTTGCGCCGACGCTGTACCTGGACGCGCACGGCGACCCCGCGGCCTTCGCTCCGTTCCCCCTCGCAATCTACGCGCACCTCACTCCCGTGCCCGCCGGCATGAGCGAGGCCGTAGACCGCTTCCACCGGGCCGCGGCGCCCGGCGAACGGCTGGAGCAGCAGCGGCGGTCGGTGGTGGCCGTCATCAAGGAAAAGCTGGGAAAGGTGGAGCGCGGCCTGGCGGAGGCACGCGCGCAGATGGCAGAGGCGGCGGAGGCGGGCCGGCTCCGCAAGATGGGCGAGCTGCTGCTGGCCTACCAGTCCCAGGTGCCCACGAGGGCGGCGGCGTTCACCGCGCCCGGGTACGACGATCCCGCGGAAGAGATGGTGATTCCTCTGGACCCGGCGCGATCACCGGTGCAGAACGCTCAGCGTTACTTCCGGCGGTACGCCAAGCTCCAGGCCGTTCGCAAGGCTTTGCCGCCGCGCATCGCCGTGCTGGAGAGTGAGCAGGCCTACCTGGGCGCGGTTCGGGTGCACCTCGAGCACGCGGCGGGAGGGGAGGACCTGGCGGCGATCCGGCGGGAACTCGAGGAGGAAGGATACCTGCGCACCCGGCGGCGGGCGGCACGCGGCGCGGCCCCGGCGGCGCGGCCGCAGCCGCGCACCTTCCGGACACCGGACGGCTTCACCATCCTGGCAGGCCGCTCGGGGCGCGAGAACGATCACCTGACCTTCAAGGTAGCCGGACCCGACGACCTGTGGTTCCACGCCCGCGGCATCCCGGGCGCCCACGTCATCCTGCGCGACGGCGGGCGCCGCCCGAGCCGGGAGGCCATCCTGTCCGCGGCGGGGGTGGCGGCGTACTTCAGCCAGGCACGGGAGAGCGGGAAGGTGGCGGTGGACCACACGGCGCGGCGGTACGTGCGCAAACCGCCGGGATCGCGACCGGGGACGGCCACGTATACCCGGGAGGAGACGGTGACCGTGGAGCCCCGGCTACCCGAGACGGCCGCGCACCCCGGCACGGGCGCTCCCCGGAACGCGTGACGATTACCCATTCCGCGGGCCGCCTGCTCCCGCTGCCCGGCTACTCTTCCACCGGCTCCTCGATCACCACCTCGTCGACCCCGTCGCGCTCCACGAGCCGCACCGTCACCAGTTCACGCCGGCTGGTGGGGAGGTTCTTGCCGACGTAGTCGGGGCGGATGGGCAGCTCGCGATGTCCGCGGTCCACCAACACGGCGAGCTGGATGGAGGCGGGCCGACCCAGGTCGATGAGGGCATCCAGCGCCGCGCGCACCGTCCGGCCGGTGAAGAGGACGTCGTCCACCAGGACGATGGGCCGGCCGGCGACCGCGAAGGGGATCTCCGTGGTGTGCACGATGGGCCGGTCGGTCATCGTGGAGAGGTCGTCGCGGTAGAGCGTGATGTCCAGCGTCCCCACGGGAACCACGGAGCCCTCGATCCGTTCGATCGCCTGCTGCAGGCGCTGGGCGAGGAACACGCCGCGCGTGCGGATGCCCACCAGGACCAGCGCCTCCGCGGTGCGGTTTCGCTCCAGGACCTCGTGCGCCATGCGGGTGACGGCGCGGCGCATCGCTTCCGCGTCCATCACCCTGGCTTTCTCTCGAAGCGTCACGGTCGCCTCCGCGGTGCCGCGTCTACGATGTCTTTTGCCACGTCCCCGGAGGGCTGCTGCACTGCACGGAGAAGAAGAGGATCGGGACCCTCAGCAACGTGTACCTGATGCCGCCGCGATCGGCGAACTCCTCCAACGCCAGGCTGACCGTTCCATTCGCCGGCAGCTCGGGAAACTTCTGCACGTAGTAGTCGTTGATTGAGGCCGAGCACTCCCGCCACGCCGTCGCACCCCGATTCTGAACCGTGATCGCCTCCTGGCCCATCTGGACGTCGAGCGCCATCGCTCCGGCCGGTGCCTGCCTCGACGATCGCGAAGCGTCGTAAGATGTCAGCCTGCTTACCGCCACCGAGACGAGAACGGGAAGGACCGTCGACACCGCCAGCCACCACAGGACCCGCCGCCCTCGCGTGGAGGTCGTCGGAGGTTTGGGCATGGAAATCCCGGCCATGAGCAGGAGCTGCTGTCGAAGGACCTGCTCCTCGACCTCGCTCACCGTCGCGGCGATGCCGGCGTCCGCCAGCGCGGCCCGGAGCGCCTCGGCCGCGGCGCCATCGGACCCGCAGGGGACAAGACACGGACGCCAGGAAACGAGGTCCCGGGCCTCCGCCCAGCCCATCCCCCGCATCTCGGCCAGAATCTTTGCGGCAAGATACCGGCCTCGCGCGTCGAGCTCTGGCAGGATAACCGCGTATTGGCGATGATGCATGCTGGGCACGCTATCGCACTCCGAACCTGCACGTCCAGGCACCCTCATTGTCGCACGTTTGTCGCCTGATGTGTACGGACCCGCGGCCCTCACATCCTGAGCCGCGGGTCCAGGGCGCCCGTGTGACATCAATCGCAATCCTCGTTCCGCTCGAGTCACGCGGGTCTCGCCGCAGGACCCGAGGCTCACATCTTCAGCCGAGGGTCCAAGGCGTCCCGCAGCCCATCCCCGAGGAAGTTGAATCCCAACACCGTCGCGAAGATGGCGAAGATCGGGAAGAAGGCGATGTGCGGCGCGATGTCCAGAAAGTCCTTGGCCACGAAAACCATCGCCCCCCACTCCGGCGTGGGCGGCTGCGCGCCCAGCCCCAGGAAGGAGAGCACCGACGCCGCCAGGATCGCGGAGGCCATGCTCAGCGTGGTGGTAACGATGATTTCGCTGGAGGCGTTGGGCAGCACGTGCCGCAGGACGATCCGCCGGTCCGTGGCACCCGCGGCGCGGCTGGCCTCCACGTACTCCTGGGACCGCACCCGCAGCACCGCGCTGCGCGTGATGCGCACGAACGAGGGCGTGGCGGCGATGCCCACGGCGATCATGGCGTTGGTCAGGCTGGGGCCGAGCGCCCCAAGGATCGCGATGGCCAGCAGCAGCCCGGGAAAGGCTAGCAGGATGTCCATGGTGCGCATGATGAGGTTGTCGAGGCGCGGATAATACCCCGCCAGCAGCCCCAGGCTGACCCCGCACGTCGTGGCGATCCCCACGGAGATCAGGCCGATGCGCAGCGACACGCGGCTGCCCCACACCACGCGGCTGAAGGTGTCCCGCCCCAGGTTGTCGGTGCCGAAGAGATGCGCCGCGGATGGGAGCGCGAAGCGGTCCTGGATGCTGGGCTGCGCCGGGTCGTACGGGGCGATGAAGGGCGCCAGCAGCGCCACCAGCAGCAGCACCAGCAGGATCACCGCGCCGATGCGCGCCTGCCAGGACTTCCACATGCGCCGCCACAGCGTGGGCGCGCGCAGCGCCGCCGCCTCACTCATAGCGGATCCGCGGGTCCACCGCCGCGTAGACCATGTCCACCAGCAGGTTGGTGATGACGAAGGTGACCGCCGCCAGCAGCACCGCGCCCTGCACCACCGGGAAGTCCCGCCCCAGGATCGCCTGCACCAACAGACGTCCCATCCCCGGGAGAGAGAAGATGCTCTCGGTGACCACCGCGCCGCTGAGCAGGAAGCCGAACTGCAGCCCGATCACCGTGACCACGGGCAGCAGGGCGTTGCGGAACGCGTGCCGCAGCACCACCGGGCGCTCGCCCACGCCCTTCGCCCGCGCCGTGCGCACGTAGTCCTGGTTCAGCACCTCCAGCATGGAGGAGCGCGTGAGCCGGGCCAGCAGCGCGATGGTTCCGCTGCTCACGGTGATGGCGGGCAGGATGATGTGCCGCCACCCGCCGGCGCTGGTCAGCGGCGCGTAGCCCGAGATGGGAAACCAGCCCAGCGTCACCGCGAAGACCCACATCAGGATCAGCCCCACGGCAAACACGGGCATGGCCGACCCGGTCAGCACCAGGAAGATGGTCGCCACGTCCAGCGCCGAGTTGCGCCGGTAGGCGGCCAGGATGCCCATGGGGATGCTCACCGACGTAGTAAACGCCACGCCAATGAGGGCCAGGGTGAGGGTGACGGGAAACGTGGCGATCAGCCGCTCCAGCACCGGGTCGCGGGAGCGGATGGAGCGGCCGAAGTCCCCGCGCAGGATGCGGCCGAGGTAGCGGGTGTACTGCACGAAGAGCGGCTGGTCCAGCCCCAGCTCCCGCTCCACCTGGCGGATCGTCTCCGGTGGCGCATCCGGCCCGGCGACCACCAGGGCGGGGTTCCCGGGCGTGAGGTGGAGGATGAAGAAGACCAGGATGGAGACGCCCAGGAGCACGGGGAGCACCAGCAGCAGGCGACGCAGGATGAAGGCGGTCACGCCTCGGTCACCGAGAGGGGGAG
>JACQTN010000586.1 GCA_016210785.1 Armatimonadota bacterium | reverse complement strand
TATGAGCGGTTCGACTATGACGTGGCGGCCTGCTTGCGCTTCCACGAGGCGGTGGACGCCCACATTGTGCCCCTCGTTGCGCGGCTCAACCGGGAACGGCAGGCCCTCCTTGGTGTCGAGATGCTGCGCCCGTGGGATCTCGAGGTGGACCCGCAGGGCAGGCCACCGCTGCAACCATTTGTTACGGCAGGCGACCTGGTCACGTGCGCGGCAGAAGTCTTTGCGCGGGTGGACGGACAGTTCGGCGACTGCTTCCGGTTCCTGCAGGCGCGGGGCCTGCTCGACCTGGAGAACCGCAGAGGAAAGGCTCCCGGCGCCTACCACGAAGACCTTCCTGACCGGCGCTGGCTGTTCGTGTTCATGAACGCCGTGGGCCTGGACCGCGATGTCCGCGTCTTGACCCATGAAGCGGGTCACGCCTTCCACAGCCTCGCGGCGCGGGAGGAGCCCCTGCTGGACTACCGGCATCCGCCCGTCGAGTTCGCCGAGGTCGCGGCCATGGCGATGGAACTGTTGACCCTCCCGCACGTGGACGTGTTCTATCCCTCCTCCGCGGATCGGCGGCGGGTCCACCGGATGCGCCTGGAGGGAATCGCCCGATTTCTGCCCTGGATTGCCACGGTGGACCGGTTCCAGCAGTGGCTGTACACGCACCCCGGCCACACCCGCGAGGCGCGGCGGGCGGCCTGGCTCCGCACCTACCGGCGCTTCCAAAAGAACCGACACCGCCTGACGCACGTTTGGTGACCTTGCACGGGTGCACCCCGACACCCTTCTCACCTCCTATGCCGCCTGCCAGTCGAGCCCCCTGACCCGCGACTATGGTAATCTGGTTTCTAAGCAGCGGGTCGGGGTTGGCTGTGAACGCTCGGTGATCTCTGCTGCCGGACCTCGGCTCGTGCTAGAGCGCCGCCGCACTCCAGGTGTCTTCTCACTGTAGCCAATATGTAGCCACGGACTGCTGGAGACGGCCACCCAGATGCCCGGAAAGCGCTCCACAACCGGATTTGGGTGCAGGTGGCCCGATCGAGGGCAGGGCATTACGAGTGCGCTGCATGGCACAAGGCAGCCGATATTCGACGCAGCACAGGGGGACCGCCGGTTCACGGATCGCGCGTGTGCGAGCGCGCGCTGGGAAGCTGTACGCCCGGGAGTGAGGGCTCGCTGGTCAACGGGTGGCGCAACAGGGCGCGTTTCATGTCATCCAGGACGACGTGATCGTACAGGCGTGTCGAGGTGATCTCCTGGTGACACAGGAGCTCCTGAATCTCCTCGAGGGCCACCCCGTTCCGCCGCAACAGGGTGCCCAGGGTATGACGAAAGAGGTGAGGGTAGATGCGCCGGTTGAGGCCGGCGCGCTGGGCCACCCGGTCCAGCAGGTTGCGCAGGGCATGCGCGCTCATGCGTGGCGAGGGCTGTCCGCGCCAGTGGGCAATGCCCGGGAAGAGCGCCCGGCCACTGCCGCGGCGCCGTGTGGGCAGATACCGGTTCAGCACCTGGACAGCGAGGGGATGGAGGGGGAGCAGGGCCTCACGTCCCCCTTTGCCGTCGCGTACGTGGACGGTTCCTCGCATGAGGTCCACGTCCTGCACGTCCAGCGCGAGCAACTCGCTCCGGCGGAGGCCAGTCAGGGCGAGCAGCGTGACGAGGGCATGCTCCAGCGGCGTCGCGGCGGCCTCCAGGATCTGCGTCAGCTCCTCCGTCTCCAGGAAGGTGGGCAACCGGCGAGGGCGCTTGGGCATGGTGAGCTTGCGCATCGGGTTGCGGGGGAGGACCTCCGCCTGCTCGACGAGGTAGTCGAAGAGAGAGGAAAGACTATACAGCCGGCGGCGGATGGACGCGGGCCGATAGTGCCGCGCGTGCAGGTCGGCGAGATAGCCACGCAGCACGGCGGGGGTGAGGGCCTCGATCTCGGACGACAGGTGGTGCTCGGTGAGGTAGCGCGTGAACAGCGCGACATCGCGCCGGTAGGCGTCCAGGGTGTTGGGTCGGGCGCCACGTTCGAGTTCAAGGAAGGTGAGGAACTGCGCGACAGACTGATCCAGCGTCACGGGTCTCCCTCCTTCGGCGCTCAGCGGTGGATGGCGCCGAGGAGGTGATGCACGCAGGCCAAAACGGCTACAGGAACCAGGAAGACCGCGCGGATGGCTTGAGTGACGGGAGCACGCTGTGGTCCGCGCCGGAGTGCCAACGCGGAGCCAGCGTCAGAGACGCTGCGGCTGGTGAAGAGAGCGGAGTGGGAGGTTTCATGCCGGACCGGCTGTGCGTGGGCCCCGAGCCCAATGATCACTGGCAGCGAGCGAGATCTGAACGTCCGAGGACACGCGGAGGGTCTACCGCGTGTAGGGGTCCACGAGCCGACCTCCGAGCCGTTCGAGCGAGCGGCGGCGATCCAGGACATAGTGCTGCGCCAGCGTGGTGATCCGGTTGAACGCCTCGTACCGCGAAGTCTGAGGCGTCAACCCCTCAAGCACTGTTCTGGTTTGCCGGGGGCCTACCAGTCCGACCAGTTGGCGCCGCACCTGCCGATGCGCGGAGGCGCCGAGTGGCGTGTGGGCCATGCGTGCCAGCGTGGGCGCCAGTTCAGGGAGGTGGAGGAGCAGCCGGCCGATCCCCTGCTGGAACCGCTGGAGGAGCCATTCGGGGGAGTGCCCATGGTGGCGCAGGCGTCCGCCGACGCGGGCGGAGAGGAGCGCCCCATTGGCGCAGGCCAGGCGCTGCAGATAGCCCGTGTAGACCAGGGCGGCCGCGCCCGTTTCCGAGTTGATCACCTCCACCCCGGCCTGCACGATGTCGCCCACGCGGGGCTCGACCGTGGCCTTGGGCATGACCAGGGTAAGACGCAAGAGGTGGGGAGTGAGCCAAGCCTCAAGCAGCTGGAGGTCCGGCCACACCGTGAGTCGGTCGAGGACGGCGAGATGGGCCACGGGCGTGTAGGCTGCCGAGAGGACCGCGACGGCGATGCCGTCTTGCACGCGCACCCGAAGTCGGCCCGGGTGAGCGCCGAGGCTCTGGTTGACGCGTTCCGGAGTCGCGTTCCGCCCAGACACCCCGGCCCACCGGGCCAGTTGGGCGGTCGCCCGGGGGGAGATGAAGAACGTACCCTCCGTTGTCCGGAGCCACCTGTGTTCATCCAGCCGGAAGGGGGAGCCGGGGCAGAGGACGTCGACCATGGTCTGCCGAGCCAAGTGCCTCCGAAGATCTTCGAGGGTGGCAAACGTCTGCAGGTGCCGCATCGTTCGCGCCGGCATGGGTCTCCTCCTGTCGTGAGGTCGTGATGGAGCTGACTTCTTCGCTCGGACTCGGGATGATGCACACGTGCCAAAACGGGTCCCGGGCATTCCCCTCCTGATAGGAGTGGGCGAGCCCATGATGTGCTAAAGCAGTTCGCCGCCGTCGCCTCGCAGATGTCGAGCGCTGCCTGCCGTGCCAGGTGTCGCAAGGGCTCTGCCACCGTGCTAACGCGCTGAGCCAGCGGCGTTTGTCCCTCCGTCAGGCGTGTTGGGGACGACGCACCGCGACGGCCTTCCCCAAGTGCACGTGATACACAGGGGTCAGAGCGACCTCACCCGCTGGGGAGGGGACGCCATCGTGCCCGCCTCAGATTGGCTCCGGCCATCGGCGGGACGAGGTTCTGCGGGCCATGCGGTGTGGCCGTCGCTGCGCGCGGAACTGCACACCAATGAGAGGTCGCCGAGCCGCGATCGCTGCGATGACCGTTGGCGTGCCTGTGGCTCAGCCGAGGAAGAAAATGAATGTCCGGCCGCCGGGGCGGAGCAGCTTGCCGGTGAACGCGGTCCACAGATAGTTGTAGGCATGGACGAGGTGGTCGGGGCCCGTCGGCTTGATCGTCTCGATGATCTCCCCGGTCTCATCGTCCTGTTCCTTGCTCGCAGCGAGGTTGGTGAGGTGGCTCAGGAAGGTCCGCCAGATCTCCAATCGACGCAGGTCACACAAGACGACCTCGTGCTCGCGGAACGACCGGGCCGCCAGTTTCAGACTGGTCGTCCGGTCGACGGTGACTTTGTGTTCCTGGTCCTGCCACTGTGGTTCGAACACCTTGCTGGTCTTTTCCATGACGGGGTACCAGCAGGACCACACGCGCCCCGGGAACGCCTTGAGCAACGCCGAGTTGCGGTCCTTGCCATAGCCGGCGTCGGCCACGAGGTAGCGGATGTCAAACAGGCGCACTAGTTCGGCCACCCGCCTGACCTGGGCGTCGGGGTCGTCCTGGGCGAGGCGCTCCGCGTACAGGACCAGCAGCTTCTTGCCGAATTCTTGGCCGATGACGATCCAGGAGACATCGCCCCAGTCCACGCCGGCGGCCACCGCGCCCGCGCCAGGCACTTTGCCCTGCCGGGGTTCTCGCGTGCTGTCGATGCACGCCTCGATGATCGCCTTCGTGAGCAGGATGTTGTCGCCCGCGAAGGGCAGGCCGAGCACATAGTTCCAGAACAGCTGCTTGAACGGGTACGCCTGCGGGTCCTCGATCTTCCGCATGATCTGGGTCGCGGAGATCCAGGGACAGACAAGCTGCGAGAGGTGAAACCCCGATGGGTATCGCCCTCCCAGCGGCCCGTGCGCAGGTCGTGCCGGGGGCTGCGAGAGGGAGACTTGGCGACCCATTGCCCCCGGGTACGATCCAGGCGGCCCACAGTGCGGCAGTGCAGGCAGATGAAGTCGTGCAGCGGCTCGCCTTCATCGTCCCGGCCCACGTCCACGATGCCGTCGGGGTAGGTCAGCTCCTGCAGGCGGCCGCAGGCTCCGCAGGGGACGAACCAAGCTTTCTGGTCGCTGCGCTGGAAGACCCTATCGACGCCATAGTTGGGGATGGTGGGAGTGGAGATGTTGCGTTCCCAGCCCAGAGGCGAGGCGGATAGCGCTTCCTGGAAGGCCGGCTTGATGGCCGGGCTCATGCCGTCCAGTTCATCGAAGAACACCACGTCGGCCGGGATTCCCTCGCCGAACCTGGCCACAGCACCGGACCGGAAGAAGAGATCGCACAGCCCCAGATGCTTGAGGCCGACGTTGACCGCCCAGCCGGCCTTCATGGCCTCGAGTTCACGGGCCTTGAGGTAGGGTGACTCCTCGATAGCCGCCTTGTACCGCGTGTTGGAGAAGTCCTCGACCAGTTTGGTCGAGGGCAAGGTATAGACGAGCGTGCGGCTGGAGTCCGCGGTGTCCATACACCAGAGGACCTCCGTCACGCTGCTCTCCGACACTCCGACTTGTCGAG
>JACQTN010000567.1 GCA_016210785.1 Armatimonadota bacterium | reverse complement strand
TGCGAGACCTCGCCCGGGCCGGCCTACGAGATCAACGTGGAAGGGACGCACGCCGTGGCCGCGGCCAGCCGTGAGGCAGGCGCGCAGCTGGTGCACATCTCCACCGACCAGATCTTCGACGGAACGGAGGGCTGGCTGGGGGAGGACGCGCCGCCGCGTCCCCTCAACGTGTACGCGCGGACCAAGTGGCTCGCGGAGCAGGTGGCGCTGTCGGCGTGCCCGGGCGCTCTGGTGGTGCGCACCAACTTCTATGGGTGGGGGACGCAATCGGGCAAGTCCTTTAGCGACTGGATCCTGGGACACCTCCAGGCGGGGCGGGCGGCCCAGATGTTCCGGGACGTCTTCTTCACGCCGATCCTGGTGAACGATCTGCTGGACATCCTCTGGGACCTGGTGGCGGGCGGCGCGCACGGCATCTACCACGTGGTCGGTGCCGAACGCCTGTCCAAGTATGAGTTTGGCTTGCGGGTGGCGGATGCGTTCGGATACCCGCGCGACCTCATCACGCCCATCGGCATCGAGGACCTGGGGCTGCGGGCCAGGCGCCCCAAGGAGATGTCGCTGCGGGGAGACCGGGCGACAGCGGCGGTGGGGCGGCCGCTGCCCCCGGTGGATGCCGGGCTGGCCCGGCTGCGCGCGCTGCAGCATGAGGGGTGGCCGGAGATGTTGCGCCGCGCGTTGCAGGATAACCCCTTACCTTCACGCCGTGCGTGAGGCGGGCGCCGCGTCTGGCGCCTGTCTCACGCACGGCACGGTCCGCGCCGCGGTGGGACAGCACAGGATCGCTCTGGTCATCCCGACGAGAAATCGCGCCGGCGAACTCCTTCGGTTACTGGAGAGCCTGGCGCGGCAGACAGCGCCGCCCCATCAGGTGATCGTGGTGGACGGCGGCGAGGAGACGGTGGAGGGGATCGCCGGGGAGTTTCCCGCGCTCCACGTGACCTACCGCCGGGTCTATCCCCCGTCGCTGGCCCGGCAGCGCAACGTGGGGTTGCAGGCCATGGAGCCTTCCATCACCATCGCGGGGTTCCTCGACGACGACATGGTCGTGGAGCCGGACGCGGTGCGGGCCATGCTGGCATTCTGGGAAAGCGCCCCACCCGACATCGGGGGGGTGGCGTTCAACATCGCGAATCAACCCCGGCCCCGGGCGATCTGGCTGAAATCGCTCTTCTTCATGGAGAGCCGGAGGAGAGGGGTGATCCTGCGTTCCGGCTATCACACCTCCATCGGCTGCGTGGCGCAGACCGTGGTGGGCGTGGACTGGCTTCCCGGGGGTGCCAGCGTCTGGCGCCGCCGGGTCATCGACGAGTTCCAGTACGACGAGTGGTTCGCGGGCACGGGCTGGATGGAGGACATCGAGTACAGCCACCGCGTCAGGGGGCGGTACCGGCTGGCCGTGGTGGCGGACGCGCCAGTGCAGCATCTGATCTCTCCCATGCCGCGGGATCGGAACTTCCTGTTCGGGCAGTGGGAGGCCGTCAACCGCATGTACCTGGTGCGGAAGTTCCCGGAGCTCTCGGTGGGGCTGTGCTACTGGGCGATCCTCGGGCAGGTGCTCACAAGTCTGGGGAACGCGGTGCTGAACAGGGATCCGGGGCTCTTCGTCCGCGCCGCGGGAAACTGTGTGGGTCTCGGCACGCTGGTGGCCGGCCGCCTGCCCAGAATCGGGGGGACGCTGAAGTAGGTGTCCCGGGAGAGGCCGCGCGTGCTGCAGCTGGTCACGGGCGCGATGCGCCGCGCCGGAGAGGCCGGCGATGGGTGGTACCGGCGGTGGGGTGGGCTCCCGGAGCAGACGCACCGGGAGATTGCCCTGTTCAAGGAGATTCTCTCGCGGATCCGACCTGCCCACGGGCGACCGCTGCGGGTCTTCGAGTGGGGGGCGGGGCGCAGCACCGTGTACGACCCCAGGTTTCTGGCGCGGCTGGGCCAGCGCGTGGAGTGGCACGCCATCGACAACTCTGCCCACTGGCAGGCCGTGGTCATGGAGGAGCTTCACCGGGCGCGCCTGTCCGATTGCGTGCACGTGCACCTCAGGGAGTTTCCCGCCTTCTGGGAGGATCCTCACTGGGACCGGAACGGGTGGCGGTGGCGGCACACTCCGCCGTGCAGCGACGCGATCCGCGAATACGTGGCTTTCCCCAAGTCTTTAGACGTCAGGTTCGATCTCCTGGCGGTGGACGGCCGGTATCGCAAGCAGTGTCTGTACACGGCGCGGGAGGTGGTGGAGCCCGATGGCGTTGTCATCCTCCACGACGCCTCCCGCCCGCACTACCACCCGGGGCTCGGCGGTTTTCCGCACGCCCGGTTTCTCCCCGGAGGCAGGCGTCTCGGATTCCCCGTGGAGTTCGTGACCTGGGTGGGGAGCCCGGCCAACGCCCGGCTGATCGATGAGATCGGCACCAGGTGGGGCGCGCGGTGAGGAGGAAATATCTCGGGTGGCCAGAACGGGGATATGCAGGGCCAGGTGTCTGTCTCGGAAATCCGCATCGCGTGCATGCGCAGGACCGGCTGTGCCGAGTCCGAGCATCACCAGTATGTTGGAGTCCCCACTATCGCGGGTGCGCCGCGATGTTGGTGAGCGCGGTAGAACAGAACACCTGGCACAACGTCGAACGTGCCGGTCATGGGGGCGACGAAGGGTCGCCCCCGTCCGGAGACATCGTGAAGGGTGGAATGGCGGAAAGCCATTCCACCCAACCTTACCGTCTAGCGCTGCAGCACGACCCCGCTGGCGCGGGCCCAGCCCACGGTGATGCGCCGGCCCTGGGCCAGGTCCGCGGCCTCGTCGTTGTGGACTTCGCTCACCAGGGTCTGCCCGCCGGCCAGGGCGAGGCGGCAGCGCACGATAGAGCCCATGAAGGTCAGGTCCGCCACGGTGGCCTCGAACCGGTTCTCGCACCCCTCCGCCGCGGGCCCGATCTTCACGTGCTCGGGCCGCAGCGACACGGTCACCGCGGCGCCCTCCGGCAGGCGCCCGTCCGCGGAGGCCACAAAGCGCAGCGCCCCCGCCTCGATCAGCGCCTCCCCGTTGCCGGCGCGGGCCACCTTCGCCTCCAGCAGGTTCGCCTCCCCGATGAACGTGGCCACGAACCGCGTGGCGGGGCGCGAGTAGATCTCCTGGCTCGACCCCACCTGCTCCACCCGGCCGTCCTTCATGACGGCGATGCGGTCGGACATGGTGAGGGCCTCGCCCTGGTCGTGGGTCACGTACACGAAGGTGGTGCCCACC
>JACQTN010000584.1 GCA_016210785.1 Armatimonadota bacterium | reverse complement strand
GAGTACGGTCCCAGGATCGCGATCGCCTCCTCGAACGGGCAGTCGGCCCCGATGAAGCAATCGTGGGGCAACTTGTCCCAGCGGGACAGGAACTCGGTATCCCACTTGGGCAGGACGAACTCGGCATCCTCCGACAGGAGGATACAGATCCTCGAGGCGGGATTCCGCAGGGCCAACAGGGCCGCCTGGTACTTGTGGAGGTCGGCGTATCCCCGCCCCCGCTCGCCGACGAGAAACCGCAGGTCCACATCGCGCGCGTACCGCCGCTTGACGCGGAGAAAGAACTCCAGATCGTCGTCGTCGTCTACTTTGACCAGGATCTCGGCCCGTTCGGGACGCTCGGTCATGGCCAGGAACGAGCGCAGGAACCGCTCGAGCTGGTTGTCCCGGTGCGCGATGCGGCGCGAGCCCAGCGTCAGCGTGAAGACGCACTCCGCCCGGCGGCGCGGCTCGTCCCGCATCAACTCGCGCCGCAGCAGGTCGCGCTGCCCGGCCGAGGTTCGCCACAGGCGCCGTCGGACGCGAATCTGGTCCAGTTCCCACGCGACGTCCTTGATCGTGCGCCGCCATCCCCTCCTCCACGGACGGAGGACCAACCTGCCCACACGGCGCAGGAGATGTGCCGGGCGGACGCCGGGCGCCGCTACCATGACCGGCTCCCCCGCTGAACCCGGAAGGCGAGCCGCGACGTCAGATCGAGCTCGCCGGCGACCTCTTCCCCGAACGCGATGTAGTTCCCAGCGACCTTTCGGCTCACCGCCGCGGTCGTGAGTGGCTTGACGGTCTGCACGGGCACATCCCCGATCACGAGGGCTTTCGACGACTCTCGGCGCTCGATCTCACTCCGCCATTGTATTACATCCATGTCTCGTCATCAACCCAACGGGTGCCGCCGTGACCGTCACATCCGGGGTGGCACCTCTCTGGACGGTGAGGATAGTTACTCCGCTTGCGCCTGGCAGTCCTGCAACGGGCGCAGGCGCTGGGGATCTCGCGCACGCCGTTCCACCGCTGGCGCGCCCGCTTCCGGCGCTATGGGGTGGACGGCGACGAGGTCCTGGGGGCCAGGATCTGCCTGCCGTTTTGAGCCGGATGCTATAATCAATTGGTTAGAGAGCTATCGGCAGGGCTGCTGGAGCATCCGGGGCATGCGAAGGTCGGACGTTGAAAACACATTGGAGATTCCCGAAGGAGCCGGAAAACACGGTGGGCCGTTAGCTCAGCGGGTAGAGCGCCGGGCTTTTAACCCGGGCGTCGGGGGTTCGAGTCCCTCACGGCCCACCAACATTGACGGGGGGCGGCGATGTGTGGCGCTCCCCGTCAATGTTGGTCCATGGAGAACGAACCCCCGACGCCAAGGGGGTGCGGGGGAAGGATTCCCCCGCGTCTTCGGGGTGACGCCGCGCAGCGGCGATCAGAGGGGCGAAGCCCCTATGAGGAGCGCACGAGGACGTCAAATCCCTCACGAGGCCCCATGCGTCCAGAGCGCATGGGGGTCCGAGTGCGCGACGGCGTGGCGGGGTTCGAGTCCCTCACGGCCCACCAACATTGACGGGGGGCGGCGATGTATGGCGCTCCCCGTCAATGTTGGTCCATGGAGAACGAACCCCCGACGCCAAGGGCGCCGTGCGTAGGCGAGCGCGGTGCCAGGGAGCACCTTTGAACCGACGTCGCACGTGCCCTGGGGGAGGCACTCCCCCAGGTCTTGGGGGTACAGCAATTCCGCACGAATTGCGTCCTTGCCCATCGCCACCTGTGGAGAGACTTCTCTCGGCAATGCCGTAAGCGCATGCGCAGGGGGACAGGAGAGGGAAGGGAGAGTCTATGTCATTGTCCTGGAAGGAAATCTGGACGGTCATCCATGGCATGGTGTTGGGAGCGATCTTCCTGGTGGCATTTGCCGGGGGGCTGGCCGGGCTGTGGAGCCTCCGGCCGGAATGGGTGACGCCGGCGGGGGCTCAGGAACGCCTGCGCAGGCTTCGCGCCGGCGCCACGATCATGGCCGCCACCGCCTGGCTCACCGTGATCACCGGCACCTACCTCCTGCACCCCTGGTACGATGCGCCGGTCAAAGACAGTCCCCGCGCCCTTCTGCTGGCCAACCCTGCGACCAGGCTATGGCATACCTTCGGGATGGAGTGGAAGGCGCACGTCGGCTGGGTGACACCGATCCTGGCTACCGCGGTGGCTTACATCATCGCCTATTACGGTGAGCAGCTCGAGCATGACCACAAAGTGCGTACCGCGGCTATGATCCTCTTCTCCATTGCGTTTCTCGCCACGGGCATCGCCGGGCTCCTCGGCCACCTGCTGAACAAGGTGGCACCCGTCCGCTGACCACGGTCACCGCACGGCACCAAACCCGGGGGAGGAGCAGGTTGCCGGCCAAGGCATCTCATCGAACATATGCGTTCAAGAGCGTCCACCGCCCATCCACCACGTCCGGCACGCCGCGCAGCTTCTGCCCTTTCCACGGCGACTGGCTCCAGACGAACGGCTTGCCGTTGAACACCGGCGTACCAAACTTCATCCAGAAGATCCGGTTTGGCGACTGAGTATCCAGAACTCCCTTCAGGTTTCGCGTGTATGCCAGCATCGACGTCGACACCGCCTTGGCGTCCACCGAGCCCTCCGGCACCTTCTTCGGCGTGTTGGTCGTACCAAAACCCAGGTCCCACCGCCCGTAGATCGACAGCGGCTCTTTGGGATCCGTGTAGGTGATTAACGCCTTCGCCGACTCGATATCCTTCACGCCGCCGATCCTGGCCAGGAACTGCCTGCGGCGCATGGGCCGGTTTTCGATCGCCTTCAGCTCCTGGCGGATGGCCGTGGACACCGGGAAGTTGATGCCCAGGATGTAGTCAGGCTGCAGGAGCTGCCGGTCGTACGCCCTGGACAGTCCGTCAGGCTTGGTGATGACGTCATAGCCCCCTTTGCCGTCCGGTTTGAAGAAGACAAAGCTCTTGTACGACATCTCCACCAGCCCGATCTCCCTGGTGTTGGTGTCCACGACCATATAGCCATTCATGTAGGTCCCGGAGGCCTCCAGAGACACGAGGCGATAGAACTCCTCCAGCGAGCCGGCGAACTGCTCAGCCAGCGTCGCGCGGAAGAACATCCACAGCGCATCCACCTTCGTCTGCGTGTACGTGGCGTAATGCGTGGTCTCGTTGAAGATGATCCCCTTGTTGTTGTATCCAAAGTCCGTGGCGCTCCCGATGTTGCCGGGCGCGATGGCGTTGACCGTCAAATAGTCGCCGTTGATGTAGTAGGTAGTGGCCATGCTTTCATTCAGATAATCAAACCAGCTGTTGTGGGTGAGGAAGATCTCACCACCGGTCTTCTTGACGAATGCCGAGCACTTCGTCCTCCCGAACTGGTCATCCATCACGTCCCACACGTCGAAGCCGGCATTGAGAAAGTACACGTCCATGAAGGAAACCGCCCGCGCCTCGTAGTTCAATCTCAACTCGCTGGGCGAGAACGAGTCGAGCCCCGGCAGCCATGTGCCATCGAACCTGAGCGCGCGCGGCGCGTTCAGCGTCGCGCCGTGATAGATGCCGACCAGGCGGAAGACGAGGCGGGTCATCTGCTCGCGCAGCTTGAGGTCAGTTTGCCTGCTGATATAGGCAAGCGTGTAAGTGTAGTTCCTGGCCAGGGCCTTTTGGACATCGGTGAGTTCTCGCCTGGTGGGAGGAATGCGCTTGTAACTGCTCGGATCGACCAGCGTGAGCCCGTCCCATAAGTTGTCGCGCGTCGCGGCGAGCTGGCTTTTCTGCAGCCGGCCCTGGATGAACCCGGCCTCGTATTCCGCTTTGAGCACGTTCGGATCGTTGGACACGATCCCAAGGTTGTAGATGTTGTTGACCTTCTCGAGATAACCCGCCGAGTCGTGATCGAGTCGGTAGACCGTGATCTTTGACGGCCGCCCCGGTGCCGCCAGCATGTCACCAGCGAACGCGACCACGATCACGATGGCGGCGG
Source organism: Armatimonadota bacterium (assembly GCA_016210785.1). Taxonomy (GTDB): domain Bacteria; phylum Sysuimicrobiota; class Sysuimicrobiia; order Sysuimicrobiales; family JACQTN01; genus JACQTN01. Next base: position 999 of record JACQTN010000584.1, on the reverse strand, counting down.
CTACCGCGGCCGGGATGGGCTTCCTGGCTTTCATGGGTTTTCTCCTCACACGGTTTCCTGTGACGGCGTGCACCATCGGGCATCCGGCAAGCCCACTACGCCGTTCCGTCCTTCGCCCCGCCGGCGTTGCCTCCTGTCAGGAGTGCGACGTGGACAAAGTACCCGCCTCCAGATCGAAGAACCGCCGAGATCGGCTGGCAGATCGGGTTCGCCAACCTGAGCCACTTCATCACCCTGCTCCGCCGGCACACGGGCATCACGCCCTCCCGGTTTCGCTGCGCGGAGACAGGATTCGGGACGGGGACCGCCAACAGTTCCGTCGATCCGCCCCAGGGGCCGGGGCGGCCACCGCTGCCCTCATATGACTCAGAGGAGGCGCCATCGATGCCGGTCATCGACGTCCATAACCACTACTACCCGCCCGCCTACCTCGAGGCGCTGACCGCCAAGCCGAGCAACGTCAAGGTCACGTTCGATGCCCAGGGCAACCCGCTGCTGCACTACCCGGGCGACTACAACATCGCCGTGCGCGGGCACCGCGACATCGCCTACCGCGAGGAGGTGCTGGCCGAGCAGGGCGTCGACCGGCAGGTGCTCAGCATGACCACGCCCGGGACTCACGTGGAGACGCCGGCGCGCGCCGCCGAGCTGGCCAGGCTGGTCAACGACGCGTTCGCGGAGGTCGTGGCGACCCGCGGGCGCCGCTTCGCCGCCCTGGCCACGCTCCCCCTCAACGACCCCAGGGCGGCGGCGGCGGAGCTGGAGCGCTGCCTCACCACGCTGGGCTTCAAAGGGGCAATGCTCTTCAGCAACGTGAACGGGCAGGCGCTGGCCGACCAGCGCTTCTGGCCCATCTACGAGGTCGCCAACGCTCACCGCGCGGTGCTCCACATCCACCCCACCAACCCGGTGGGCGTAGAGGTCATGACCGAGTACTGGCTGGTGCCGCTGGTGGGCTTCCTGTTTGACACCACGCTGGCGGCCAGCAAGCTGGTCTTC
>JACQTN010000583.1 GCA_016210785.1 Armatimonadota bacterium | reverse complement strand
GTGCTGGAGTCCGCGCCGGGCCGCGGCTCCGTCGTCCTCAGGCTTCCAGGACGCAACGACGCCGAGCCCCTCATGCTGCTCTCGCACCTGGATGTGGTGGCCGCGGACGCCGGCCGGTGGAAGTTCCCGCCGTTCTCGGGAGCGCTCGCCGACGGCTGCGTGTGGGGACGCGGCACGCTCGATACGAAAAATCTCACCGCGATGGAGTTGATGGCGGTCCTGCTGGTGCACCGGCTCAAGGTGCCGTTGGCCCGCAGCCTCATCTTTGCGGCCACCGCGGACGAGGAGGCCGGAGGGCGGGCGGGGATCGCGTGGCTGCTCGACCATCACCCGGAGCTGGTCACGGCACCCTACGTGATCAACGAAGGCGCTGGCTATGACGTCCGGATCGCCGGCAAGAAGTTCTACACGTGCCAGATGGGTGAAAAGGGCGGCTGCCGGGTGGTGATGCGCACCCGCGGCCGGCCGGGTCACGTGGCGTTTCCGCAGCGGGGCACGGCCATCGCCAGACTCGTCGAGGCGCTGGGCCGCCTGGAGCAGGCCGACCCGCCCATGCACGTCAGCGCCAGCGTCAGGGCGCTCGTCGACCACGTCGCGTCGCGGGTCGACGCCGCGGCGACCGGGCTGATGCACGACCTGCTGGATCCGCGCCGCAGCCGGGCCGCGGTCGAGGCGTTGCCCGCGGACGAGACCGTGAGGAGCGAGCTCTACGCGATGCTCAGGAACACCACAAACGTGACCGTCGTCCACGCCGGAGAGGCGGTTCGGGCCATCCCGACCGAGGCCAGCGCGTGGATCGACGGCCGTCTCGTGCCGGGCGCCACGCCGGAGAGCTTCGTCGCGGAGCTCCGGGAGGTAGTGGGTGACGGCGTGGATCTTCAGGTGGAGCACTTCAACCCCGGCACGGAGTTCAGCGCGCGGACGCCCCTGTACCAGGCGATCTGCGACGTGGTGGCGGAGCACGACCCCGAGGCGTCCGCCGTGCCGTGGCTCGTCGTCGGCGGCACGGACGCCCGCCATCTCGTCCGGAAGATGAAGACCACCGTCTACGGCTTCAAACCGATGCAGCAGGACCCGCAGGCGCCCAGGAACATCCTGATCCATGGGGATGACGAGCGGACGTCGGTGGAGGGTTTTCTGTTTGGCACCCGGGTGATCTTCGATCTGGTGATGCGGTTCTGCACCTGAATACCCCTGCGAAAAACATGCGCGCATCTTTGCGCATGGCAGGCAGTCCCCTCTCCCCCCACAGGTGAGGGCTGGCGCATGGCCCTCCTTGTACCCCTCTCCCCCCGGGAGAGGGTCAGGGTGAGGGGGTTGACAGCACCCCTGTTATCCCGCCCGCGTGCGCCCGGAGCGATCTCCCCCAGGGTCCCCACCCGCCACATCACCCAGGCCGGGGACACGCCGGTGCCAGTCCGTCTCCCGCTGGTAGGCGCGGGCCGCCCGCAGCACAGCGGCTTCCTCGAAAGAACGGCCGGCGATCTGCAGCCCGGCAGGCATGCCATCGGAGGCAAAGCCGCACGGCACGGTGATCGCCGGACAGCCGGCGGCGTTGAAGATCCGCGTGAGCCGGGCAACGAACTCAAACGGCAGCTCCTCCGGGCGCGCCCAGGGAAAACGGACGCCCGCGTCCACCAGCCGCGTGGCCGTGGCGGACACCGTCGGCATCACGATCAGGTCGACCTCACGGAAGACCTCCATGAGATGCGCCCGCACCAGCTCGCGCAGATGCTCGCCCTGGCGCATCAACCGCTGCCGGGCCACGGCCGTACGGGCCGCGAGATGGGCCGCGTAGCGATCCGAGGGCGGAGGTGACGGCAGCATCGCCTCGACAAGGGATGTTGCCTCGAAGAAGGTCACGACGCCCATCCACCGGACATCATGGAGATAGGGCAGGTCGATCTCACGCATCTCCATGCCCAGCCCGGCGAGCACCGTCACCGCATCGTCCACCAGGCGGGCGACGTCTGGATGGGTGTACTGCCAGGCGGCCGCGCGGGGCACCCCCGCACGGAGGCCGCGCACCGGCTCGTCGAGGCCGCGCGTGAAGTCGGGCACGGGGCGGTCCACCGTGGACGGGTCGTGGGGATCGTGGCCGGCGATGGCGGTGAGCAGCAGGGCCGCGTCATAGGCACTCCGCGCCAGCGGGCCGCAGCAGTCGAAGGTCCGGCTGTAGGGATACGCGCCGTGGTTGCTCACCAGGCCAAAGGTGGGCTTGAGACCCACGATGCCGCACAACGCGGCGGGCAGGCGGACCGATCCTCCGGTATCGCTACCGATACTCCCGTAGTCGAGGCGCGCAGCCACCGCTGCGCCCGACCCGCCGCTGGACATGCCGGCCATCCGCTCCGGGTCCCAGGGATTGCGGGTGTCCCCGATCAGCCGCGGGGTTTCGGGCCCGTACGAGTCCACGTTGACCTTGCCCAGCAGGATGGCGCCCGCCTCCCGGAGCTTCACCACGACCGTCGCGTCGTCGTCCGGCACGTACCCGTCGAGCTCCTTCGCACCCCAGGTGGTGGGGATGCCTTTCGTGCGGAAGACGTCTTTCACCGAGACTGGGACGCCGTGCAGCGGTCCCCGCACTTCCCCGCGCGTGAGCGCCCGCTCCGCGTCCCGCGCCTGGGCCCGCGCCTGTTCCGCCAGCACGGTGACGTACGCGTTCAGCCGGGGGCCGAACGCCTCGATCCGGTCCAGGCAGGCCTGGGTCACTTCCACCGGAGAAAGTTTGCGCGCGCGCAGCAATGGAACCAGTTCCTCGATGGTGTCCACGGGGAGCTGCCTGATCGTCATCTCGGATCCCTCGACTTCAGCGGTAATGGCGGCCATGCAGGTCACCTGAAGCGCAAGATCGGCCTTCGGTCCGTCGAACTGCCCTCGCGGGCATCCTCTGTAGGGTGATGGCCTGGTGCCGCGGTTTCATGGCGATGGCGCCCCCTCAACCAGTTCTGCTGACAGGCGCACTGATGCCTCTGCAACTCCGAACGCTTCCTGTGCCCTGGGCTCGTCGAAAAGTTCCCCAAGGCGTCCGCAGGTTTGCTTCATCGCCGTAGGCGCTCCTGATGTGTACCTCGGGACCCAACCGCTCAGCGCACTCGGCGATGCGCCTGACCTGCACCCGGATGGTATCGGGGAACCGGCCCTCCTCAAGGGCCTGCAGGAGGATGTCACCCGGTTCATGGGTGCGACCCACAGGACCTATGAGCGCCAGCACGGCCTTTGCGGCGTTCTCGGCAGCGAGCTGGCTGTTGCTGGCGCAAGAGCGCCAGCGCCCGAGTTGCAGGTCCTGGCGCGCTTCCTCAAGGTGGCCCTTCGCGAGTGCCAGGCGGTACCGAGCCTCGTCGCTGGTCATGTGGCGCTGCCGATTTTCTCCCAGGTCATGACCCAAGGTCCGCGCGGCGGGTGCTTCCAGCGCCAGATGTCGCCTGCGGGAGTCTGCTCCCTGTACAGCCCGGCCTCCTCGATGAGTTGTCGCAGTCGTGTCAGG
>JACQTN010000582.1 GCA_016210785.1 Armatimonadota bacterium | reverse complement strand
CGCCGTGGTTCCCCATGACCTAGCGGGAGCAGGGGGAGGCGGCGCAGGCCTACGTCCAGGGGTACAACCGGGTGCTGGGATCCAACTGGAACGGGGTGCGGATCGCCAAGACCTGGCTGGCGCGCTGAGGCGTCCGGCGAAGGGAGCGCCGCAGATGAGGGCTCGTCCGTGAGCAACGCGTAGGGACGTCGCCGCCTACATATTCGAGATCGAATCATGGAGAGGCCCGTCCGATCACCATCAGCTCACTCCATGCCCGAGTCCGCGACAACACCTGCGGCCCACGCTCCGTCACCCACACCAGGTCCTCCACGTGGTAGCGCTCCCCGTCGTCGCCCTGGTGCACCTGCTCCAGTGAGATCACCATGTTGGGCTCCAGGGGAATGGTGTTGCGGGCGTTGACCATGGGATGCTCGTGAAGCCCCATGCCCAGGCTGTGGCCGATGTGGGGCAGCGCGAACCCGAAGCCAGCCCGCTCGAACGCCGTCTTTGCCTTGTGGAACAGGTCGGCCACCAGCGCGCCGGGCCGTGCCGCCGTGATGACCTCCTCGTGGATCTCCCAGATCCGCCGGTACGTGTCAATCTGTGGGGGCGTCGCCCGCCCGATCACCGCCGTGCGGGCCAGGTCGGAGTAGTAGCCCTGGAAGGACCCGCCGATGTCGCAGCGGATGATGTCGCCGGCCTGCACCCGGTAGTCGCTCGGAAACGGATGCGCCATGCGCGCGTTGGGTCCGGCGCCCATGGTCATGAAAGCCACCTCGTCCGCGCCGCCGTGGAGCAGGTCCATCTGCATGCGGGTCGCGATCTCGCGCTCCGTCGAACCCACCGTCCCGGAGGCATACGCGTCCCGGATCGCCGCGTCGGTCACCTGGGCGGCCCGCCGCAGCCGCTCCACCTCCTCCGGCTCCTTCACCATGCGCACCTCGTCGAGGAAGCGGTCGCACCCGGTGAAGGTGGCGCGCGGCAGCAGCGCGCGCAGCTCGACGAAGAAGTGCGCGGTGAGGTGGCGCATCTCGATCCCGATGTGGCCGGCCTCCAGGCCGAGGCCCTTCAAGATCTCCACCGCGGGCGCCAGCGGCGACTGCGCGAACTCCACGTAGCCTCGCACGTCGGTGATCCACGAGTCCCGGCGCGCCAGGCTCTCCTCGATGGTGCAGACCACGAAGGTGGGCCCGCCGCCTCTGGGCCAGATCACCAGCGCCAGCCGGTCGGGGATCAGGCGCTGGGTGAGGATGAGCGCGCCGCTCAGGTAAGCCACGTTTTCGAACGACGACGCGATCACCGCGTCGAACTTCATGCTCCCGCTCATCTGCCGCATGTGCTCGCGCATCTGAGACCTCCTCCGCAGACGGACATGCCGGACATCCGAGGTGCCACACAGGATTTCCGCAGAGAAGCCGGCCGCGCCTGCCGCACGCGCTGGACGTGCGGCGGGACCGACACACGCACGCAGGCGGGACTTCGGGACCGCTTCGGCAGCGCGCTGCGCCGAGACCCACGCACCCGCGGGCAGGAATCCGCGCACCCCGGACGGAAGAGACCCGCAGAACCGCGGTGTGGGTACTGTGTCCCGCAGGTCCGCACAGGGGAGGGAGGCTGCCCGATGTCGCCGTGTGGTCCCGCACGCAACCCTGCGAGCCGCCGCATCGTTCCCTTCGTCGTGATGCTCGCCCTGCTGGCCGGCCTCGGCGCCGCGGGCGCGCGTGCCGCCGCCGCGCCCGCCGGCCAGGAGCTGATGATCCGCGTGGTCCGCGACGTGCTCAACATGGACCCCGCCCACATCACCACCACCGAGGATCACAGCCTGGCCTTCGTGGTGTACAGCGGGCTGGTGAAGCTCAAAACCGGCAGCATCTCGGAGATCGAGCCCGACCTGGCCATCCGGTGGGAGATCTCCCCGGACGGACGGGTGTACACCTTCCAGCTGCGGCGCGGGGTGAAGTGGCAGAAGGGTTACGGGACCTTCACCGCCGCGGACGTGAAGTACAGCATCGAGCGCATCATGGACCGCCGCACCGGCTCGCGCTTCCGCGGCGACTACGCGCTGGTAGACCGCGTGGAAACCGACGGTGACTACGCGGTGCGCATCCACCTCAGGCAGCCGTTCCCCGCCTTCCTCACCTCCGTGCTCGCCTACCGCCCCGGCCTCATCGTCAACCAGCGCGCCGTCACCGAGAAGGGCGAAGCGTACGTCTCCGACCCCATCGGCACGGGGCCCTTCGTGTTCGAGCGCCGCGTCCCGGGCCAGCGCATGGTGCTGGCCCGCAACCCGGACTACTACGGCAACGCCGGACGGCTGGCGCGGGTGACCTTCAAGATCATCATGCCCGACCCCCTGGCGGAGATCGCCCTGCGCACCGGCGAGGCGCAGCTGGCCTACATCGACGACCCGGAGATCCAGCGCCGCGTGATGCGCCAGCAGAATCTCCGCCACGAGATCATCGACAGCATCCGCACCTACATGATCTACGTCCATCTGGGCAAGAAGCCCTGGTCGGATGTGCGGGTGCGGCAGGCCCTCATGTACGCCCTGGACCGGCAGGCCATCGCCACCCACGTCATGCGCGGCATGGCCAAGCCGGCCAACTCCATCCTCAACCCCAACGTCTTCGGCTACAGCGCGGAGGATGCGTACCGGCACGATCCGCAGCGGGCGCGGGCGCTGCTGGCCGAGGCGGGCGTGCGGGGTGCCAGGGCGGAGCTGTACACGGCCAACATCATCAAGCTGCCCGACATGGCCGCCGTGATCAAGGAGAACTTCAAGGCGGTCGGCGTCGAGATGGGCATCAACATCTTCGAGTTCGCCTTGTGGATGCAGCAGACGCGCGGGGAGCGGCACGACCTCTCTCTGACCGCCAACGCCCGCATCGACGCGGACCAGTACTACTTCCCGCTGCTGCACTCGTCGGCGCGCCCGTATCCCAACGCCTCCCACTACATGGCCATCGACCGGGAGATCGAGGCGGCCCGCGTGGCGGTGAATCCGGCGGCCCGCCGCGACCTGTATGCCCGCATCCACCGGAAGCTGCTGGAAGACGTGCCGATGCTGCCGGTGGTCTATCCCAGATTTGTGATGGCGATGCGGCCGGAGGTGCAGGGCGCGAAGATGGGGCCGACCATCACCTACAACCTGGCCGACATTTCGATCAAGCAGTAGGACGCCCGCACCCCATGGGGAGCGCCCGGCGAGGCGGCGGGACGCGGCGGCAGAACTCGAGGGCGCGCGCGCGCCGCGCCTCACCCGGCCGCGTGGCAGCAGTCATGAGATGAGCGTCTACGTGCTGCGGCGCCTTCTCACCGCGGTCCCCACGGTCCTGGGGGCTGCGACCATCATCTTTCTCATCATCCACCTGATCCCGGGCGACCCGGTTCTGGTCATCCTGCAGGAACACTTCAGCCGGGAGTCCTACGACGCGGTGAAGGGGCGGCTGGGCCTGGACCGGCCGCTGTACGCCCGGTACCTCGCCTTTCTCGGCAACGCCGCCCGCGGCAACCTGGGACAGTCCTTCCGCACCAAGCGGCCGGTGGCGGAGAACATCGCCGACATGTTCCCGTTCACCGCGCAACTGGCGGTGGCCGGCTTTCTGGTCTCGCTGGCCATCGGCCTGCCCATGGGCGCGGTGGCGGCGCTGCACCGGGGGCGGCTGGCAGACGTAGCGGCCATGGGCGGGGCGTTGCTCGGCGTGTGCACGCCCAGCTTCTGGCTGGGCGTCCTGCTGATCCTGTTGTTCTCCGTGCACCTGGCCTGGCTGCCCGCCAGCGGCGCCGGTGAATTCAACGACCCCGCGAGTCTCCTGCGCCACCTGATCCTCCCCGCGGTCACCGTCGGGCTGCAGGGTGCCGCGCTGCAGGCGCGCATCACCCGCTCCGCTGTGCTCGAGGCGCTGGGGCAGGACTACGTCCGCACCGCCCGGGCCAAGGGGTTGTCCCCCGGCGTGGTGCTGCGCCGCCACGCGCTGCGCAACGCCCTCATCCCCGTCGTCACCGTGGCCGGCATGGACATGGCGCGGCTGCTGGGCGGCACCACGGTGGTGGAGATCGTCTTCAGCCGCCCCGGAATCGGCAAGATCCTGGTGGACGCCATCACCACGCGCGACTACCCGCAGATCCAGGGCATCCTGATGGTCTACATCACGCTGATCGTCGCCATCAACATCGTGGTAGACCTGCTGTACGCCGCGGTAGACCCGCGGGTGACCTATGCGTGAGGCGCTGGCGGCGTGCGGGGCCGAAAGACGGGGTGACGTGGCGGTGAGCGGCCATGCGTGAGCGATGCCGGGTGAGGCGCGATGATGGATAGCCGGGCGCGGGCACAGAGTGCGGCCGTCCCGGTCCCGCGTGCGACGTCGCCGCTGCGGAGCGCCGGGCGCCTGGCCGCGCGCCACCGCGGGGGCACCGTGGGCTTCGCGCTGGTGGTGGGGTGTGTCCTGATCGCCGTCGCGGCGCCGGCGCTGGCGCCGTTCGATCCCACGCGGCAGGACCTGCCACACCAGTCGCAGTCTCCCGGCGGGCGCTATCTTCTCGGCACCGACCAACTGGGGCGGGACGTGCTCAGTCGCGTCATCTACGGCGCCCGCATCTCGCTGGCCGTGGGATTGCTGGCGGTGGGGCTGGGGGCGTCGGCGGGCGTGGCGGTCGGCATCGTCTCCGGCTACGCCGGGGGATGGTTTGACCATCTGCTGATG
>JACQTN010000581.1 GCA_016210785.1 Armatimonadota bacterium | reverse complement strand
CTCCAGACATTTCAGGTGGGTCAGTGGCGTAAAGACACTCCACCCCACCTTAACGGGCTAGGCCATCTTCTTTGCGCACATGCCGGAAGACTCCGCGGGACCCTCCGGTTCACGGGCCGCCTCCGCCGCGCGCGGCGGGGTGCCCATGAACCGGAGGGTCCTGACCATTCTGAGCCTCGGCCACCTGGCCCACGACCTGCAGGGCGGTGCCCTGCCGGTGCTGCTGCCCCTGGTCAAGGCGGTCTTCCATCTCACCTACACCCAGGTCACCGCGCTGGTGCTGGTGGCCAACGTCAGTTCCTCCATCATCCAGCCGATCTTCGGCGTGTGGAGCGACCGCATCTCCGCCCGCTGGCTGATCCCCGTCGGCATCCTCACCACCGGGCTGGGCATCGCGCTGGTGGGCGTGGCGCCGACCTATGCGATCCTGATCGTCGCGGTCTTCCTCAAGGGGATCGGGCAGGCGGCGTTTCACCCGGAGGGATCGCGCCTGGCCCACACCGTGAGCGGCGACCGGCGCGGCGCCGGGATGTCCACGTTCGTCGTGGGCGGTAATCTCGGGCTGGCGTTCAGCCCGCTGGTGATGGGGTTCGTCCTGGGGAAGCTGGGGCTCCGGGGCACGGTCTGGTACGGCATCCCGGCGATCCTCATGGCGTTCGCGGTGTGGCGGGCGATGCAGGGCGTGCCGCAGTGGAAGGTGCCTGCAAAGGCGCGGGCCGGCGTGGTGGCGGGCGCGGCCCCGATCCCGCGGCACATCCTGGCGACCGTCGCGCTGGTTCTGTGTTACGTTGTCCTCCGCTCGTGGATCCACCAGGGGCTGTCCAGCTTCATCCCCCTGTACGCGGTCAACGAGCGGGGCGCCGACCCGCGCCAGGCGGGTTTCCTGGTCACCGTGCTGCTGATCTCCGGCGCGGTGGGGACCGCGCTGGGCGGCCCGCTGTCGGACCGGTGGGGGCGGACGCCGCTGCTCACCTATTCCATGCTCCTGGTGGGCGCGGTCCTCTGGCTGGTGCCCTTCGCGCCGGGGCCGTGGCTGGTGGCGCTGATCGCTTTCACCGGGTTGATGGTCATCGCCACCTTCACCATCTGCGTGGTAATGGTGCAGGAACTCCTGCCGGGTCACATCGGGCTGGCGACCGGCATGACCATGGGGCTCGCCATGGGTCTGGGCGGCGTCGGCGTGAACATCCTGGGGGTCATCGCCGACCGCTGGGGCCTGCGCGCCGCCCTGTGGACCATCAGCGCCTTGCCCGCGCTGGCCTTCCTGCTGGCCCTCCGGCTTCCGCGCCGCGTTTCCACCTGACGGCCGCGCGGCACGCCCGGTCCGTTTCTCATGACCGACACCATGGTACAATTGGAAATGATGCGACCGTGTTCGTTCGCGGATCATTACGGCGGGTGATGGGCCGAGGTGGGTAACCGGAGCAGGCGTGCACATGGGCAGTCGGCGTGGCGGCGGCTCCGGCGGGTAGGGCGGCCGCTGGGCTGGATCCTCACCCTGCTGGTGTTGCTGGCGTTCGTCGCCGCCGGCTCCATCGGAGGCGTGGCGCTGGCGGTGGCCCGGCAGTTGCCCGATGTCTCCGCGCTGTACACGCCGTCCAGCGAAGCCACGCGCATCTACGCCGCCAACGGTGAGCTGATCGCCAGCCTCTATCAGGAGAACCGCGAGACCATCCCGCTCAACCGCATCCCGCTCCACCTGCAGCAGGCCGTCATCGCCGTGGAGGATGCGCGCTTCTACCAGCACCGCGGCTTCGATCCGCGCGGGATGCTGCGCGCCGCGCTGCGCAACCTGCTGTCCGGGGAGATCCTGGAGGGCGGCAGCACCATCACCCAGCAGCTCGCCCGCAACCTCTTTCTCACCCAGCAGCGCGCCCTCAGCCGCAAGGTCGCGGAGATCATCCTGGCGGTGGAGATCGAGCGCCGGCTGACCAAGGACGAGATCCTGGAGCGCTACCTCAACCAGGTGTACTTTGGCCAGGGCGCCTACGGCGTGGAGATGGCGGCCCAGATCTACTTCGGCAAGCCGGCCGCCGGCCTGACGGTGGCGGAGAGCGCCATGCTGGGGGGGATGATCCGCGCGCCGTCCGTGTACTCGCCGCACGACCGCTTCCGGCTGGCCAAGCAACGCCAGGAGGTCGTGCTGGACCGGATGGTGGACCAGAAGTTCCTGACGCGCGAGCAGGCGGCCGCGGTCCGGCGCGAACCCATCAGGCTGGCGCAGAAGGCCAACGCGGGCCTCATGGGCATCCGCGCGCCGTACTTTGTCTCCTCCATCCTGCCGATGCTGCTGGAGCGCCACGGCGAGGCGAACCTGTACCGCGGCGGCCTGCAGATCCACACCACGCTCGACATGCGGCTGCAGGAGCTGGCGGAGAAGGCGGTGCGCACGGGCGTGGAGGAGGGGAAGAAGCTGGGTTTCTCCCAGGGCGCGCTGGTCGCCCTGGATCCCCGCACCGGCGAGATTCGGGCCATGATCGGCGGTTACGACTTCCGGCAGAGTCAGTTCAACCGGGCCTGGCAGGCGCGCCGGCAGCCGGGGTCGGCGTTCAAGCCCTTCATCTATATCACCGCGCTGGCCCGGGGCATTCCCCCCACGCGCGTGCTGGAGGACGAACTGCTGGAGTACCGGCTGCCCGACGGCAAGATGTGGAAGCCCAACAACTACGACCAGAAGTTCCGCGGCCCGGTCACCATGCGGACCGCGGTGGAGCAGTCTATCAACATCCCGGCGGTCCGCATGCTCATGGAGATCGGCCCCGCCCGCGCCATCGAGACGGCGAAGAAGATGGGCATCCAGAGCGAGATGCAGCCTGTGCTGGCGCTGGCGCTGGGTGCGGCGGACCTGACGCCGCTGGAGATTACCTCCGCCTACGGCGTGCTGGCCAACCGCGGCGTCCGCGCGGAACCGGTGGCCATTGCGAAGGTCGTGGACCGGCAGGGCCGCGTGCTGGAAGAGCACGTGCCGAAGCGGCAGGTCGCCGTCGGCGAAGACGTGGCGTACCTGATGACCGACTTGCTGAAGGGCGTCATTCTGCGCGGCACGGCGCGGGCGGCGGACATCGGGCGGCCCGCGGCGGGGAAGACCGGCACCACCGACGACTACCGCAACGCCTGGTTCATCGGCTACACGCCCAGGCTGGTGGCGGGGGTGTGGGTGGGTAACGATGACAACTCGCCGATGAAGAAGGTGACCGGCGGCATGGTGCCGGCCAAGATGTGGGCGGCCTTCATGAAGGAAGCGGTGAAAGCCGATCCGCCGGAGGACTGGCCGCGGCCGGGGGGCGTGGTCGAAATGACCACCTGCGGTACGCCAAACCTGGCTCCCGGCGAGACCTGCCCCAATCCGCGCCGCGAGCTGTTCTTGAAGACCGCCGCGCCCAAGACGCCCGACGGCAAGAGCCCTGCCCCGGGCCCACCCGACCAGCCGGCGTCGCCCCAGGAGCCGGCTCCCACGCCTGCTGCGGCGCCGCCCTCCGCGCCCGATCCCACACGCCGTCCCGATGACCGCATCGAACGGGAGCCGCCGCGGCTGGAGATCGTGTCGCCGTCGGCGCAGCGCGTGAAGGCGCCCTTCACTATCGCGGGCGTGACGCTGCCGGAGGCACCGATTACCCTCACCGTGGCCATCTGGGTGGGCGAGGTGAGCGGCGGCACCACGGAGCACCGGCTGACCGCGGATCCCCAGGGGCGCTTCAACTTCCTGTACAGGCCCCACCTGCGCCATCCGGGGAGCCGCTACGTCATCACCGTATCGGCGGCCACCCCCCGCGG
>JACQTN010000580.1 GCA_016210785.1 Armatimonadota bacterium | reverse complement strand
CGTAGTACGCGGTGTAGGGCCCGCTCATGAACACCTCGCTGTGGGCGAAGTTGATCATGCGCAGGACGCCGTACACCAGGGTGTAGCCCAGGGCGAGCAGGGCGTAGATGCTGCCCTGGGAGAGACCGAACACAAACAGGTCAATCCAGGCCTCCGCCGAGTACCTTCTGGCCGAGAAGGTGCCGATGGTTCCCCAGACCACCACCACGAGGACCAGGGCGCGAAATGCCCAGAGGTACACGTCAACCAGCGACAGCCTCGGGACCCAGCCGCGTCGCACGCGGTCCCCTTTCTTTACGGGGGGAGAGCCGGACAGAGATTGCGGCTCATCCCCCCGAGATGCTGCTCTCGTCGCCGGAATCCTACGGGTAGATCTTCTTCGGGTTCACCCCCGGATTCCACTTGGCCGGGTCGGCCGACGCTGTCTGGTAGACGGCGATCTTGGGATCCGCGCAGTCACCGTACCGGTCGCAGGTCAGCGTCCCGGTCAGGCCCTTGAAGTTCTTGGTGGCGTACAAGGCATCGCGCAGCGCCTTGCGACCGACGTAGGTGTTGCCGGCCGCGTCCTTCTTGGCCACCTTCTCGAGGGCGGCAAAGATCATCATCGCGGCATCGTAAGCGTGCGCGTGGAACGGGGCCAGCGGCTTCTCCCCGTACTTTTTCTGGTGCTTGTCCAGGAACACCTTATAGGCCGGGCCCAGGGCTTCGGGCGTGAGGTCCGGGCTGGTGTGGTACATGCCCACGGCGGCATCCCCGGCAGCCTTCATGAAGTCCGGCGAGAACATGCCGTCGGCACCCATCAGCCTGGTCTTGTCCAGCCCGGACACTTCCTTGGCCTGGCGCGTGACGTGTCCGCCCGCGGCGATAAAGATCGGATAGTAGATCACCTCGGGCTTGCCCGCCGCGATCTTGGTCAGCACGGGGCGCATGTCCGTGTCGGTAGGCGAGATCGCTTCCTGGGCGGTGACGGTGCCACCGAGCCGCTTGAAGACGTCGGCGAAGACCGCCTGCAGGCCTTCGGCGTAGGGGCTGCCGTCGTGAATCGTCGCCGCCCGGCGCACGCGCAGCCTGCGGTAGGCAAACTCCGCGGCGACGCGGCCCTGGACCTTATCGTTGTGGGCGGTGCGCAGGTATCCGTCGAAGCCCGGCCCGCGGTCGGGTGCCGTGAGCTTGGGCGCCGTATTGGAGGGGGATACCGTGGCGATGCCCGCCTTCCACAGGATCGGGGCGCCGGGCACGGCCTCACTCGAACAGTTGGAGCCCACCGCCGCCACGATGGCCTTGTTGGCGGCCAGCTTGGTCGCCGCGGTGGTGCCACCCTCGGCATTGCAGGCGCTGTCCTCACCGATCAGCCTGATGGGGTGTCCCAGGAGCTTGCCACCCTTGTCGGCAATGGCGATCTCGACGCCGCGCCGGGTGTCCACGCCCAGGCTCGCGTCGGGTCCTGCCACCACCATCCAGTAAGCGATGACCATCGGTTGGCCCTTGGCGATTCTCACCACACCGATGGGGTCTGTGACAGGCCCTGCGGCGCCGGCACGCGCCGGCACGGTAGAAGATGCCCCACTCGCCGCCACCAGGGCCGAGAGCACCATCCAGAGAACAAACCGTCTCATCGCCCTCTTCCTCCTCTTCTTCCTTTTCCTCTTCTTCCTTTTCCTCAACTTCCTGCGTCTCGACGGTGGTCACCCGCCTCGGTTACCCAGGGCTTGCTCGCTCCTCTCACCTCCTCGGGGTCTTACACCAGGCTTCCCGCTGCGGGCAGGCGCCCGGCATGACCGGCGGCTTGCCATGCACTCCGGCCGGGACGCGGGCCCGGCCGACACCGCCGGCCGACCCGCCGACAGCACGGCGAACGCCTGGCGCGCCGCGGCAACGGTGTCGACTACGGACACCGCGGCGCGCGGGAGATTTCCCCCGGGCAGCACTCGCATGGCTAGGAAACCGTCCCGGAAAGCGCCTGCTCTCAGCCTGCACTCCCCCCTCACCCGCCTTCGTTGCCGATCCCCTTCTGCCGCTCTCCCGGCTCGTTCTACATCCGTGCAAGGTGCACCATCCTACCGCGCTCACCGAGTTCACCCCGCCCCCCAGGCGGGAGAGGAACAGGAGGTATCCTAGACGATGCGCTCGCGGATCACGGCGCTGAGGTAATCCATGACGGCCACCACGATGGTGATCGCCCACACCGCCGTGGCGGCCTGGCGGTACTGCAGCAGGTTGATGTACTGCTGGAGGATGAAGCCGATGCCGCCGCCGCCCACGAAGCCGATCACGGTAGACATGCGGACGTTGATGTCCCAGCGGTAGATCGTGAAGGCGATGAACTGGGGCACGATCTGGGGCACCACGCCGTAGCGGATCACCTGCAGGGTGCTGGCGCCGGTGGCGGTGATGGCCTCGATGGGCCCCGGGTCGATGGACTCGATCTGCTCCGAGTACAGCTTGCCCAGGCTGGCCACCGAGTGCAGGGCCAGGGCCATCACGCCCGCGAACGGACCCAGCCCCACCCACACGGTGAAGATGATGGCCAGGATCAGCGGCTCCACCGACCGCATGATGTTGAAGAAGGTGCGGGTGACGAAGTAGACGCTGCTGCCGGCGGCGGTGCGGGCCATCAGGTTGCGGGCGCCCAGGAAGGAGAGCGGGACCGCGGCGATCACGGCGATGGTGGTCCCCATCAGGGCCAGGAAGATCGTCTCCACGATCTTTTCCCCCACCAGCCAGAACGTGGGGCTCAGCCGCCACGCCCCTTCCTCCCAGGAGACCTCGGCGATGATCTGCTGGCGTGTGCCCTGAGACTCCGGCACGGTGACCGTGGTGCGGAACTCTCCGTGCGCGTCCGTGGTGAAGGGCGCGACGCGCTGCCGGTTGCCGATCTGGTTCTGCCACAGGATCAGGCCCGAGCCGTTGGGATGGAACCCGTGCCCGCGCACCTCGATGGTGTCGCCGGGCTGCCCCGTCGGCCGGCTGACCGTGATGGCACGGCCGGAGGGGTCGGCCGGAAAGGTCTCCGGTGCCGCGGCGGGATCGGTGGAAAACCCGACCCGAGCGTCGTGGGACCGCAGGGGGCGGTTGATCACGTCCGGACGCACCAGGTCGCGCAGGAACGGCCGGACGAACCTGGCGCCGCCGACGATGGCGCCCAGGTCGATCTTGGTGACGCGCCACCCGTAGGCGTAGATGAAGACCAGCGCGAGCAGAAACGCGACAAACCGCCACGACCGGAACCACGGGCGCGAGACCGGCAGGCCGCGCGGCAGAGGGCTGGCGATGGCGTCTTTCACGGGCTTGACCCAAAGAGAGTCCGGGCCCTCACCGGATCTCCACCTCGATCG
>JACQTN010000579.1 GCA_016210785.1 Armatimonadota bacterium | reverse complement strand
GACCGGGCCAGCATTCAGGTCCGCCAGGCGGAGATGCAGGTGCTCCAGGCCCGCGCCGAGGTAGCGCGGGCGGAGGCCGCGCTGCGCACGGCGGAGGCGGAGTTGCGGCGCGTCGAGGCCCTCTATGCCGACAGCGCCGCGTCCCAGGCCCAGGTGGAGCAGGCGCGGTTGCAGCACGACACCACCCGCCAGGCGGTGGCCTCCGCGCGTGCACAACTGGCGTCGGCCGAGCATGCCGTGGACGCCGCCCTGGCGCAACTCTCGCTTGTGCGCGCCGGGGCCCGGCCCGAGGAACGGCAGGCGGCCCGGGCACAGGTGGCCCAGGCCCTGGCGGCTTACGAGGTGGCCAGGCAGCAACTGGCCCTGGTCCGCGTCGGCGCCCGGCCCGAGGAGATCGCCGGGGCCAGGGCTGAGGTGGCGCAGGCACGGGCGACGCTGGCGCAGGCGCGGACGACCCTGGCGCAGACTCGCGTCTACGCCCCCGTGGGTGGATGGATCGCGCGTGTCAGCGTGCAGAAGGGCGACACGGTGATCGGCCCCAGCACGGGGAGCAGCACGGTGATGATGCTGATCGTTGATCACCGGACGGTGGAGGTGGTGGCAGGGGTCGGGGCCCAGGAGGTGGCCGCGCTGGCCGTGGGGCAGCCCGTGGCGCTCGCCACGGAGGCCGCCCCCTGGCAGACCTCTCGCGGCACCATCAGCACGATCGATCCCGCCGCCGACCCGCAGAGCCGGACGTTTGCCGTGAAGATCGCCGTCAGCAACCCGGACCTGGTGCTGCGGCCGGGAACGGTGGCGCGCGGGCGGATCATCTCGACCATCCGCCGGAACGTCCTCGTCCTCCCGCGCCGGGCGATCAGGCAGACCGCCGGCGACGACGATCAGCAGCGCGGCATCGTGTTCGTGGTGGACCGGGGGCGGGCCGTCGCGCGGTCCGTCACCACAGGGGCGAGCGTGGGCACTCTGGTGGAGATCACCGGCGGGCTCCGGGAAGGCGAAGTGGTCGTGCAGGACGTGCACCAGAACTTCCGCGACGGCATGCCCCTGCGTATCATCAAGCGCTGACGGCCGATGCCTGGATGTGCGCACCCCGATCACACGGGGACCGGATGCGCAAACGCCCACCCGCCGGGTCTTTCCGCTCGTCTGAGTGGTCGTGAGTCTTGCGGCCGGGTCATCCCCCTTGATTGTGCCGTCACCCCTGTGGCACCGTGGCGAGCCATCCTGAGGCGAGGAGACCTGTCTTCCGGGAGGGAGAATCGTGAACGCACGTGGAGCGGCGACGGCTTTCTGGCTTGTGATGGCGCTGGTACTGCCCACGCGGGCGGTCCCGGCGTGGGCACAGGCGCCCGCCCAGACGATCACGCTGGGAGAGGCGGTGGCGCGTGCCCTCCAGCACAACCTGCAGGTCCGGGTGGCCGTCTTTGAGGTCAGCGTCGTCCGCCACGTGCTGGCGGCGGCGCGGGCAGGGAAGTCGCCGCAGGCCACGGTGACGACGAGCTACGGCCGGAGCGATTCGACCGACCAGTACCTGGCCCGCGTGGGCGTGGAGTTTCCCCTGTACACGGGCGGGCGGCTGGAGGCCCAGATCGCGCTGGCCGAGGCCAGCCTGCGCGGCGCAGAGGCGACGCTGGAGCGGGTGCGGCAGAGCGTGATCCTGTCCACTAAGCAGGCCTACTACCAGCTCCTGCTGGCGAGGGCGCAGCAGGGGACCGCGCAGCGGGTCCTGGCGCAGGCCCAGGGGAACCTCGGCGTGGCCCTGGCCCGCCTGCAGGCCGGCGCCGTGCCCAGGTTCGATGTCCTTCAGGCCGAGGTGAGCGTGGCCGCGGCCGAGCAGCAGGTGGTGCGCACGCAGACCGACGTGGCGCTGGCCCGGCACGCGCTGGCGGCGCAGGTCAACCTCCCGCTCGACGCACCGTTGGAGCCACAGGAGGTGCTCGCCACGGCGGCGGTGCGCGTGGAGCTGCCGGTCCTGCTGGAGCAGGGCGTGCGCAGCCGTCCGGAACTGGCCGAGCTGCGGGCGCGCATCGACGCGGCGGTATGGGCGCGGGAAGTGGCGGCGAGCGGCGGCCGCCCGACCGTCACCCTGGCGGTGACACCCGGGGTTGCCGGCTCGGGCCCGGGGAGCCTGGGCGGTACGTGGAGCGCCACGCTGTCGGCGACGCTGTCCGCGTTCGACGGCGGCGTGACCGCGGAGCGCGTGCGAGAGGCGGAGGCCCGCCTGGCGGTGCTTCGGGCGAGCGAGGCGCAGCAGCGGCAGGCCATCGAGCTGGAAGTGCGGCAGGCCTGGCTGTCGCTCCGGGCCTCGCTGGTCGAGGTGAAGACGGCCGCGCGAGGGGTGGAGCAGGCTCGCGAGGCCTTGCGCGTCGCCAACGTGCGCTACCAGGCGGGGGCATCGGTCAACCTGGAGGTGCTGGTGCAGCAGTCCGCGCTCAGCCAGGCGGAAACCAGCCACACCCAGACCCTGTACAACCACAACGTGGCCCTGGCGCAACTGGAGCGGGCGGTCGGCGGGCCGGTCCAGTAGCGTACCCGGTGAAGCGATATGATCTTCGGCAGGGGAACCATCGACGCGGTGACCGCAGGCGCGGAGCCCGGCGGCCGCCGCTGCTCCTGGCATGGGGATTGCTACGCCGCCGCATGACGGATGGCGGTCGTCGGGGAGGTGCCGGTCAGTTCCGGAGCCCGTGGGGAAGGAGAGGGGGACTCCTGGCACGAACACACCGGTAATGGTCGCCGGCCGCACCCAACACATCGCTCCTTTCCTGGCCATGGAGGTGCTCGAGCGCGCCCAGGAGATCGAGCGTGGGGGTGCCGGCGTCATCCACCTGGAGGTCGGCGAGCCTGACCTCCCCACCCCTCAGCCTATCGTCGAGGCCGCCACCCGCGCCATCACCGACGGCCGCACGAAGTACACCCACAGCCTGGGCCTCCGGCCGCTGCGCGAGGCGATCGCCGACCACTACGAGAGCACCTATCGCGTCCGGGTCTCGCCCGATCAGATCCTGGTCACCGCGGGGTCCTCGCCAGCGCTCCTGCTGCTGTGCCTGACGCTGCTGGAGCCGGGCGACGAGGTGATCCTCACCGATCCCTGCTACGCCTGTTATCCCAACTTCGTCCGCTTCGCCGGCGGGGTGCCGGTCTTCGTGCGGATCACCGAAGAGGGCGGGTTCCAGTTGACGGCCGAGGCGGTCCGCCGGGCGGTCACGCCGCGCACGCGCGCCGTGGTCATCAACTCCCCGGCCAACCCCACGGGCGCCGTCCTGGATCCACTTCACTTGGCGGACATCGCCGAGCTCGGCGTCTGGGTCATCAGCGACGAGATCTATCACGGGCTGACCTACGCCGGGCGCGACCACTCCATCCTGGAGTGCACCGACCGCGCCTTCGTCCTCAACGGCTTCTCCAAGGCCTATGCCATGACCGGCTGGCGGCTGGGCTACGCGATCGCGCCGCCCGGCTTCGTGCGCAGTCTCCAGACCCTGCACCAGAACTTCTTCATCTCCGCCAACGAGTTCGTGCAGTGGGCCGGGATCGCCGCCCTCCGGGAGTGCACCCAGGACGTCGCCCGCATGCGCGCGGTCTTCGACGAGCGGCGGTGCTTCCTGGTCCCGCGCCTGCGCGAGATGGGGTTTGGTGTAGCGGTCGAGCCGACCGGCGCCTTCTACGTCCTGGCCAACGCGAAGCGCTTCTGCACCAAGTCGTATGACTTTGCGTTTGATATCCTGGAGCATGCCCGGGTGGGCCTGGCCCCGGGCATTGACTTCGGGGACGGTGGGGAAGGCTACCTGCGCTTCTCGTACGCCAACAGCATGGAGAATCTGGCCGAGGCGCTGGCGCGGATCCAGCGGTTCCTCGAATCCGGAGGGGGACGGCGGTAGGGGATGGACGAGGTCAGGTTCACCGAGGACGATGTCCGCTTCATCGTGGAGACGGTGGCCGACCGGCGGCAGGACCGCGACCACGTGGTGCGGCTGCTGCTGGACAAGGCGGACCTCGTCGAGCCGTTGCTGGACGACGAGCGCCTCTTGCGGCGCATCCTGGAGGACGAGGAGGTTCTGGTTCGGATCTCGCCGCGCCTGCTCTTCACCATCCTCCTGCGGCGGGTGCAGCGCGACCTGCGGGACCGGCCCTACACCATGGAGCGGGTGGGGATGACCGAGACGGTGCCGGTCTTCGATGCCTCCCGCGTCAGCCAGGTGCTGGAGGACCGCAAAGTGCTCGACTACCTCACCGACCTGCTTGCCTCCTTCACGCGCGTCAACACCTGGACCCTGGTGCACCGCCGGGGTAGCCGGCTGGTGCGCCGGCGCTTCTGCGACCTCAGCCTGGAGGACATGGTGGAGCTGGCGGGGCTGGTGGAGGAGGCGGCGCGCTTCCCGGTTTACCGGCGCATCGCCGACATCGCCTTATTCACCAGCGGCGTCTTTCCGGAGTACGCGGGGGGCGCGCTGAGCATCTCCCGGCGGGGAATGGCGGGCATGGTCCCGCGCGGGCGTGTGGCCAGCCTGGAAGAGTACGAGGAAGAGGGGCGGCGTTTCTACCGGCTGGCCAGCGAGCGGCCGGAGGCCAGGGAGGCCAGGCTCGACCGGGTACTGGGCTTCCTGGCGGAAGAGTTTCCCCTGGCGCGCAAGCCGCTCACGATCCTCTCCCACCAGTACATCAGATGGACGACGGCGCGCTGGTCCCGAACCAGCGCGCCGTCATAAGACTCAGTTTGTCTTGGAGACCAGCTCCGGCTTGACGCAGTTGTTGAAGCAGAAGTTGGAGAACCGCATGTTCAGCAGGCCCTCGATCCGGCCCCAATCGCCCAGCACCGTCATGGAGTCCACGACCACCTTCTCCCATACCGTGTTGCCCCTGATCTTGACGTAGTCGATCTTGGTGCGCACGGGGCCCCAGTCGTACTGCAGGAGGAGGTCGCGGATGTTGCCCTCCGAGTCTATCGTGGCCTGGAAGACATACGGCCCGCCCGGCTTCACGATCTGGCTGCGCATCCGCGTGTACATCCACTTGGCGATGGCGCGCCGGGCCAGCCGGTCCTTCACATCACTCTGCCGGCCGTACTTCTTCATGAAGTCGCCGACGATGTCGTGCCGCACCCCGGCCAGCACCCACAGGTCGCCCGCCTTCTCGTCCAGCAGGAAAACGTCGTGCTCGTTGAGCACGTTGCCCTGCTCCACCTGCCCCTCCACCTTCTCGCCGATGAACTTCTTCAGATAGCCCTGGAACGGGCGCAGCAGGAACGGCACGTCCAGCTTGGTGACGACCACCCTCTGCCGCGTCTTCTCGCCCGGCCGGCGCCACTGCACGTAGGTGCCCTGGCCCTGCGCCACGAAGGTGCCCAGCGGCGCCCGGAGCGTCAGGTCCGCGGAGAACTCCGAGCTGAACTCGGTGGGCTGCCGCTGCCCCGCGTCGAAGACGCGTTCCAGGAGCTGATCCACGCTCGGGCCCTGGGCGTGCGCGGGCACGCCGGCCAGGGCCAGCGCCAGGATTGCGGCGGTTGCCAAGACGCGTATCTCCATGGTCGTCACCAGACCCGTCCTCATACTGCGATGTTATCGGCTACATCCCCTGTGGGCTTGACCCCACTCCCAAGAACGTTGGAGACCGGCCTTCGTATTTCAGGCCCACCTCCCATTATTATCCGCGCCGCGGCGCCGTCAATGAAATGCTTCACACCCCGCGGACCCGGATCGCCGCCTCAGACATTTATTCTACACACCGCAGCCTTCTCAAGGCAACACGCACGTTCGGCCCGGGCGCGTACACCCGCTCGGGCTGCGGTCCCGCGCCGTCAGGCGCCGAGCAGGGTGCGCAACTGGTCCAGGTCCACGTTGCCGCCGCTGAGGACGCAGACCGTGCGCGCCCCCCGCGCCTCCGGGATCTGCCCGGAGAGCAACGCCGCGACGCCGGCCGCCCCCGCCGGCTCCACCACCACCTTGCACCGCTCCATCACCAGGCGCATGGCGCGCACGATGGCGTCGTCCGGCACGGTGATGATGCCGTCCACGAAGCGCGACACCAGAGCGTAGGTGTGCTCCCCGGCAAACGGGGCGGCCAGACCGTCCGCCACGGTTCGCACCTGCTCCAGCCGGACCGGGCGGCCCGCGGCCAGGCTCTGCGCCATGGCCGCGGCGGTCATGGGTTCCACGCCGTACACGCGCACGTCGGGCCGGGAGAGCTTGAGGGCCGCGGCGATGCCCGAGATCAACCCGCCGCCTCCCACGGGCACGACGGCCACCCGCAGGTCTGGGACCTCGTCGAGGATCTCGAGGCCGACGGTGCCCTGGCCGGCGATGACGATCGGGTCGTCGAAGGGATGGACGAAGGTGAGGTTGCGTTCCCGGCGCAGTTCCTCTGCCCGGGCGAAGATCTGCGTCATCTCTCCGTGCAGCACCACTTCTGCCCCGTACCCGCGCGCCGCCTCCACCTTGCTGCGTACGGCGGCCGCGGGCATCACCACCGTGGCGGGGATGCCTTCCGCCGCCGCGGCGTATGCCACCGCCTGGGCGTGGTTGCCGGCGGAGAAGGTGATGAGCCCTCGCTGCTTCTCTTCCGGCGACAGGTGGCGGATCTTGTTGAGCACGCCCCGCGGCTTGAACGATCCGGTCTTTTGAAAGCACTCCGCCTTGAGGAGCAAGTCCGTCCCCGTCATGGCGGCCAGCGTGGAGGACCGCAGCATCGGGGTGCGGTGCAGGCGGCTGGCGGTCGCGCGGCGGGCGGCGACGATGTCGTCCAGCGTGAGCAGGGTTTGTGCCATCCTTGACACCGATGGGTACGCCCGGTACGATACGCCCACGGGGCGCGGGAATCAAAGCTGGCCTGAGGTTTTCGACGCGCAGGGACGCTTCCCTGCGCCGCCCGGGACGCCTGGCGCGCGCCGGGCGGGGTTCGCCACAGAGTGCATGCGCCCCGGGGAAGAAGGCACCGATGGAACTTTCCGCCGGCAAGCTCATCAACCTGGCCCGCCTCGCCGACGGGGCGGGCCGCTTCTTCATGCTCGCCGTGGACCAGCGCGGTTCGCTCCGGCAGATGCTGGCCCGGGCGGCGGGCCGGCCGCCCGCGGAGGTGAGCGGCGCGGACATGGCCGCGGTCAAGGCACGGCTCACCCGCGTGCTGGCGCCCCACGCCACGGCCGTCCTCACCGATCCCATCTACGGGTTTCCGTACTCGGCCACCCTCGTCCCCGGGCACGTGGGGTTGCTGCTGGCGGTGGAAGAGGCGTATGACGAGCAGGAAGGGAGCGGCGAGCGGCGCACGCGGCTCCTGGACGGGTGGTCGGTGCAGAAGGTGAAGCGGGCCGGCGGCAACGCCGTCAAGTTGATCCTGTACTATCACCCCGACGCCTCGGCACAGACGCGCCGCCACCAGCAGGAGGTCGCGCGGAGCGCAGGCGACGCTTGCGCGGCGGAGGACCTGCCCTACCTGCTGGAGGTGGTGATATACCCGCTGGGCGGGCAGAAGGCCGACGATCCCGACTACGCGCGGGCCAGGCCTGATTTGACCTTGCGCACGGTGCAGGAGTTCTCGCGCCACGAGTACCGGGTGGACCTGCTCAAGCTGGAGTTCCCGGCCGACCTTCGCTACACGCGCGAGTTCTCCGGAGGCGCCTTCGACGGGCGCACGCGCCCGCCGGTCTACGACCTGTCCGCGGTGCGCGTCGCGTGCCGGCATCTGGACGAGGCCGCGGCGGCGCCGTGGGTCGTGCTGAGCGCGGGGGTTGGGATCGCGGAGTTCCTGGTGCAGGCGGAGATCGCCTGCGCGGCGGGGGCGAGCGGCTTCCTGTGCGGGCGGGCGATCTGGCAGGACGCGCTCGGCGCGTATCCCGACATGGCCGAAGTGGAGGCCCGTCTGGCTGCCGATGGCGTGCACAACCTGGAGCGCTCGAAAGCCGCGGCCGGCCGGGCAGTGGCGTGGCACACCCACCGGCGCTTTGAGGGACAGATCGAGCTGGCCGGCGCCGGGCTGGACTGGTACAGGCGCTACTGAGTGTCGGAGGTCGACGCCACCGCGGGGTTGGCGGCCACCGTGCCCGCGTCGCCGGTGCTCCCCGAGCCTGAGCCGTCCGCTGGTTTCCGTGGCGCCGGAGCGCCGGCTGCGGGGCCGCCGCCGGCAGTGGAGGGGCCGGACGCGGGGCGCATGGATTCTTCCCGCTTGTTCAGCCACTCCTGGACCCGCCTGGCCATCCCCGGAACAAGCACCATCTCACCCTCCACCGCCTCGATGCCGGACATGACCGCCTCAAACGCCTGCGGGAGCAGAGGGACCTGCCATTCCCCGCTGGCGATGGGCAGCCATCCGCGCACCGTCATCAGGCGGCGCAGCAGCGGGCCAGCCTGGTGGGGTTGGTCGGTTTTGACATAGAGAAAAGAGCCCTGGCAGTCCACAAAGACTCGCACGCCGTCTGAAACCCTCCTGTGGTACGCCTGCGGGAGCCGTTCCGGGGTCCCGGAGTGAGGCCGCGTCCCAATCCATTATAGTACACCCGTCCAGCGGAGGATAGGCGGTTTTGCCCCGGCAGCGCCCGCCGGGTGGGTCCCGCCGGGCCTCGCGGAAGCCCGTGGGGTCATCCTTTACAATCGGCCATCCTGTACGATAATGAAGTAGATAAAGAGACAGACCTGCGACCACTCGCGCATCACAGGGTGCCACCAATGGCTGCCGCGATCGATCCGCGCAAGACCTTTCCACGCCGGTTCGTCCCCTCCGACGCCGACGCGGGGCGGTGGGAGGACATCGAGCGACTGGGGCACGCGCTGCTCGCCCGCCGCGCCGCTTCCCCCGCCGATCTGGAGCAGTGGCTGGTGGACCGCAGCGAGTTCGCGGCCTGGATTAACCAGGAGCGGACTCGACAGTACATCGCCATGACGTCGCAGACGGACGACCCGGAGCGGGAGCGTGCCTACCTGGCCTTCGTGCAGAAGATCGAACCACGGTGCAAGCCGCTGATGCACCGGCTCGATCTGGCGCACCTGAAGAGTCCGCACCGGGGGTGCCTCCCGGCCCGCTATGCCGTGCTGGAGCGCCGCGTGGAGAACCGGGCCGCGCTGTACCAGGAGGAGAATGTGCCCCTGGAGGTCTCGGAGAGTGAGGCCAAGCTGCGGTACCAGAAGATCATGGGTGCCATGACGGTGCACTACCGGGGCGAGGAGCGCACCATCCAGCAGATGGCCGCGTTCCTGGAGGATCCACTCCGCGCCACCCGGGAAGAGGCCTGGCGGCTCAGCGTGCAGCGCCGGCTGCAGGACGTGGCGGCGCTGCGCGACCTGTTCGACCACCTGCGCGGTATCCGGATGGAGATCGCCCGCAACGCCGGCTTCGCCTCCTATCGCGACTATATCTTCCGCCGCCACGAGCGGTTCGACTACGGCCCCGAGCATTGCCTCCAGTTTCACGACGCGGTGGAGGCGCACTTCGTGCCGCTGGCCGAGCGTCTCAACGAGGAGCGCCGCGCCCTGCTGGGCGTCTCCACGCTGCGCCCGTGGGACCTGGAGGTGGATCCGCTGGGGCACCCGCCGCTCCGGCCCTTCGCGCGGGCGGAGGAGCTGGCCGATCGCACGGAGGCGATCCTGCGGCGCGTGTCGCCTGAGTTCGGGGGATGGTTCCGCTTCATGCGCGACCAGGGGCTGCTGGACGTGGAGAGCCGGAAGGGAAAGGCGCCCGGCGGGTACCAGGAGGATCTGACCGAGGCGCGCTGGCCTTTCATCTTCATGAACGCCGTGGGCCTCGACCGGGACCTGCGCACCATCCTGCATGAGTCCGGGCACGCGGTGCACGCGCTGGCGGTGCGCGAGG
>JACQTN010000591.1 GCA_016210785.1 Armatimonadota bacterium | reverse complement strand
TGGAGGACGGTGGCGTTCCCCAGCATCATCATCTCGCTGGTCGTCCTGGCCGCCAACTTCATGGGAGACAGCCTGCGCGACCGACTCGACCCCACGCTGCGCGGCCGGCTGTAGGAGATCGGGCGCTACACTGCATGCGCAGGCCCGGCTTCGCCGAGGCCGAGCATCACGGGTGTGTCGGAGTCTACACCGTCGCGGGTGGAGGGTTGAACCCCCTGAAACATCCGGAGCGCCTCGCCGTTCCGAGTGCACCCGTTGGATGTTTCAGGGGGTTCATTGGGGGGAGGCGAAGGGCCTCCCCCCATCGGACACAAGGTGAAGGGTGGAGTGGCGTAAAGACACCCCACCCAACCTTGCCGGCTAGGGCGTGCGCCAAGCGGCCAGCTTCGGCTCCAGGTTGGCGACCTCCGTGAAGCGCTTGCCGCCGCGCACCATCTCCAGCCGGGCCAGCTCTCCCGCCAGGTGCTCGTCCGCGAGCTTCAGCACCTGCGCCGCGTGCTCCCGCGGCACCACCACGACGCCGTCGTCGTCGCCCACGATCAGATCGCCCGGGTTGACCGGGGCGCCGCCGCACTGGATGGGCACATTGATGGCGCCCGGGCCGATGGACCCCGTGATGGCGATGCACACGGCGCGGGCGAAGGTGGGCAGGCCCAGATCGATGAGGCCGCGCGAGTCGCGCGTGGCGCCATCAATGACGATGCCCGCCGTGCCGATGCTCTTGAGGTACGAGCCGTAGCGCTCCCCCATCGCCGCCAGGTCCTTGGAGCCACCCTCGTCGATCACCAGCACGTCGCCGGTCTGGATCACGTCGCTGGCCTTGAGCACGTAGAGCACGTCCCCGGGCTTGGTCCACACGGTCACGGCAGGCCCGCAGACCTTCATGCCGGGCTGGATCGGCTTGATCTCGTGGGACATGACGCCTGCCCGCGCCATGGCGTCGGCGATCTTGGCGGTATCGTGCCGGCGGAAAGCCTTGATGATGTCCGCCGGCGGGCGTTTGATGTCGCTGTGAATCACGCCGTGCAGCGGGTGCTTCTCCATGGTGGTCCCTCCCGGTGTACGCGATGGTCGATGCCTTGGAACCCTGGTGCGGCGCGCGCATCATGCGGTCCGGCGCGCGGCCACGGCTCGCCGCGCGCGCTCACGAAGACGGCGCGCGGGCCTCGCTCAGGAACTTCCTCGCCGCCTCTCCGAAGATGCCGTTGGCGCTGCACAGGGCGAAATCGGCGTTCTTTGCCGCCAGCGCCCGCACCGCCGCGGGGGTGCCCGCGGTGGTCCCGACGATCTTGCCCGCCGCCTTCGCCTTCCTGATCACCATGTCCACGACCTTAACGACCTCCGGATGGCCGCCCTGCCCCGGGTAGCCCATGGACGCCGCCAGGTCGCCCGGGCCGATCAATAGCGCCTCGACCTCCGGGACAGCCAGGATCTCGTCGATGCGCTCGATCGCTTCCGCGTCCTCGAACTGGGGGACGATGAGCACTTCCTTGTTGGCCTGCGCGAAGTACTCGCTGGAGGTCTGCGTGAGCCCGTAGTTGGCGGAGCGGGTCCCGCTACCGGCGCCGCGAATGCCGAGCGGCGGATAACGGCCCGCCGCCACCGCAGCCCTCGCCCTGACCGCGGTGGCGATGTGCGGAACCGTCACGGTGAAGGCGCCGGTCTCCAGGTAGCCCAGCATGGTGGAGGGATCGGCGTTGGGCACCCGCACCATCACGCCCATCCCGACACTGTGGGCGGCGCGCACCAGGGTCTGGCAGGTCTCCACGCCGATGCCGTTGTGTTCCCCATCGATGAAGACCCAGTCGAACCCCAGGAGCCCGCAGAACTCCACCGTCTCCGGCGACGGGAAGGTGATGACGCCGATGCTGCACTGTCCGGCCTTGAGCTTCTGGCGAAAGCGGTTCTGGATCATGCGCGGCCTCCTCGTGAGGATCGGTGAGTGGTGGGAACCCGGTGCGGGTTCGCCGGGAAGCGGCGCAATTCCTGTCCATGTGTTGACACGACGGGGCAGGGATGATATGATAGGCAAAACTAAATGCTAGCGTCTTGAAGCGGAACCCTCAGAAGTTCCCCTTTGTGTGTGCCCCCACTCTGGAGCCTGCTTGGAGCAGCGGGTACACGGCGCTGCAAACCAAGGAGGCTAGATTTATGCCCGAAACACTGACGCATACCCTTAGTGCAACCGCGCCCGGCGCGTCCTTTGACGAGCTGGTCACGTCCGACCAGATCCGCCGGGCCGTGGTTGACCTCGCGTGGGAGACGCCCACGCCCATCCAGACGCGGGTCATCCCCGCCCTGCGCGAGGGGCGAGACGTCGTCGGCGAGGCGGAGACCGGCTCCGGCAAGTCCGCGGCGTTCCTGATCCCGATCCTGGAGCGGATCGACCGGCGCGTGCGCAACGTGCAGGCGCTCGTCGTCGCACCGACTCGCGAGCTGGCCCTGCAGCTCGTCGACCACGCCAACACACTGGGTCGCCACCTGGGGATCAAAGCCATTCCCGTCTACGGCGGGGCGTCCATGACCCGGCAGCTCGAGTGGCTGCGGCGCGGCGCGCCGCTGATCGTCGGGACGCCGGGCCGGCTGCTCGACCACATCGGCCGGCGGACCCTGGTGCTGACCCACGTGCGCACGCTGATCCTCGACGAGGCGGACCGGCTGCTGGACATGGGCTTCCTGCCCGATGTGGAGAAGATCATCGCCGCGACGCCGGCCAACCGGCAGACGGCGCTCTTCTCCGCCACGATACCGTATGCGATCCGGGACCTGATCACCCGGCACCTGCGCGAGCCGGTGCGCGTATCGATCGCGCGGCCGGCGCCGACGGTGGCGACGGTGGAGCAGGTCTACTACGAGGTGGCCGATCAGGACAAGGTGCGCGGGCTGGTCGCCCTGCTGCGCTCCCGCCCCTTCCCGTCGGTGCTCATTTTCCGGCGCACCCAGCGCAGCGCGGAGCGCCTGGCGGAGGTCCTGGAGCGGCGCGGCATCAAGGCGGCAACGCTGCACGGCGGCCTCGCGCAGGGGCGGCGTGAGCAGGTCCTGCGGCAGTTCGTGAAGGGTGAGATCTCGGTTCTGGTGGCGACCAACCTGGCCGCGCGCGGCCTGGATCTCCCGGAGGTCTCCCACGTCATCAACTTCGACATGCCGGAGGACATGGAGACCTACGTGCACCGGGTCGGACGGACGGCGCGGGCCGGACGGACGGGGCAGGCCATCACGTTCGTCAGCCAGCACGATCTGGAGATGCTGGACATCCTCAAGCGGGAGCTGCGCCACCGGCTGAAGCAGGACCGGCTGAGCATCTACCAGTAGCACACATGGCCCGGACAAACCACAGGCGAAGGCACCGGCAGACCGCCGGTGCCTTCCGTGGTTTCTGCCCACCCTCCGCGCTGCTGCGTCCGCGAATGCCCCGGTACGTGGATGCGGTTCAGTCCGGCGCCCGCCGGATGCTATGGCCCTGCGATTGGCCCGTACTCAGCCCGACGCCGATCCGTGACCGGGAGTCGCGGACGCCTGGGGGACGCAGCGGCGCAGGCTGGCCTTGTCCAGTACAGGAGATTCATGGGCCCACGCATAAGAGGCATGTTGATCGCCTCACGGTGGAGGTGAGTCATGCTGAATCTCACCCCTAGTCGTCTGACCGCCTACGTGTCCGCCCGCTCCCAAGGAGGCATCAGCGTCTTCTCCGGGCAGGCCGTGATCAAACCGGAAACGGTGCAGGCGTTCCTGTCCAGGCCCAAGGACACGCACATCGCGACGGGCAAACTCCAGGAATTCGGCTTCGAGGTGGAGAGGGTGGGCCCGCTCAGCGTGCGGATCTCGGGCCCCGCCGAGCTCTTTACGCGCAGGTTCGGAGTGAAGGTCGAGCAGCGCCGGGACGCCGCCCTGGAAGCGGAGGGGGTGACGCTGCCCTTGACGCCGACGCTCGAGACCTCCGCCAACCTGCTGGATACGGGCATCCCGGAAGTGGAGGGCATCGTGTTTCCCCAACCGGTGCAGCTCCATGCGCCAAGCCCGAAGGCTCCCAGCGCCGATCCCCCGACGCCTGGCTACCATCACCTGAAGGTGCCCCAGGATATCGTGACGGGGTTGAACGCGGGACCCATACACCAGCAGGGTATCCAGGGGCAGAATGTCCGGGCGGCCATGATCGATTCCGGCTTCCAGTGGTCGCACCCGTACTTCACCTCCAGGAACTACAACCTGAAGGTCTCTCTCCCCCTGGACAGCGACCGGGACAGCAATGGCCACGGCACCGGCGAGAGTGCCAACTTCCTGGCGATCGCGCCGCAGGCCCGGCTGCACGGGCTGGCCATGACCGACATCATCGAGGCGTTCCAGGTGGCGCGCGACGACCTGCACGTGCAGATCATCTCCAACAGCTGGGGCTCGCGATACGACACGGACGGGCCCAACGGCACGTGGGATCCCTACTGGTCGCTGGTGCAGGCCGAGATTGCCCTGTGTGTCCAGCAGGATATCATCGTGCTCTTCTCCGGCGGGAACGGGGGCATGTCCTTCACCGCCAGCATGCCCGAGACGATCAGCGTGGGCGGCGTGTACGTGGGCGAGACCGGCCAGAGGTCGGCCAGCGATTACGCCAGCAGTTTTGACAGCACGCGATTCCCCGGCCAGCACGTGCCGGAAGTGTGCGGTCTGGTGGGGTTGCGCCCCCGGGCCATCTACATCACGCTGCCGATTCCTCCGGGATCGGAGATCGACCGAAGCCTGGGCGGCAAGAGTTTCCCCAACAAGGACGAGACTGCCACGCGGGACGGCTGGGCGGTGTTCAGCGGGACGTCCGCCGCCTGTCCGATGGTGGCCGGGGTCGTCGCCCTGATCCTGTCCAGGTTTCCCGGTGCCGATCTGCAGGAGGTTCGCCAGCGGCTGTATCGGGCGGTGGATGTCACGCAGGGCCAGAGCGCCATGGGCGACGTGGCGGGGCCGGGCTTCGACGCCGCGACAGGACACGGCCTGGTGGACACCGAACAAGCCTGCGCGTAGTGTTTTCTCCGATGGATAACATGGCCGGGCGCGGCCGGGCCCGCGCGATTCGCGCACACATTGTGCTCAAAGGCCCCGGAGGAAGTCTCGCTTCGGGCAGGCCGGTTTCCGCGGCGAATGTGCGGGACTACGCCGCCGACCCCTCGGTGCGCGGGCGTGTGCGCAGCATTCTGGAGCAGCACGGCTTTTCTGTAGTGCGGGTCGCGCCATTCTCCATCGCGGTCGAAGGGCCGCGGGCGCTCTTTGAACGCGTCTTCAGGAAAAAGCTCAGGCGGATGCGCCCGGAGGCGTCTGGCGAATTGTTTTGGAGCTGGTCCGAACCTCCGGAGATCCCCGCGGAGTTGAGTGACGCCGTCGACACCGTGGTGTTTCCGCAGCCGGTGCAACCGCTTCCCTGACCGCGCGCACCGTCCGCCGCCGTACGGCCGCCCTTCGGCTGTTTGCCGTGGCGCACCCCGCTGGGGCCGCGGTATCGGCCGATCGCTCGCTTCCGGGGCGCGCAACCTCCTTGGGCTTGACGGCGCATTCGGCGTTTTCTTATAATGGGTGTACGTGGGCGCTTAGCTCAGCGGTTAGAGCGCTTGCTTCACACGCAAGAGGTCGGAGGTTCAAATCCTCCAGCGCCCACCAATTGTGACGCGGGTTCCAGCCTTCAGGCCGGGGCCCGCGTTCTCGTCTGGTGCCGTCCTGGTGCCGAAAATGAGGACGTTTAGCCGCTCCCCGACCCCCTTGAAGGCCGCGGGCATCAGGTGCCCGTAGATGTTCAGCGTCGCGGTGATGGAGGCGTGTCCCAGCCGGGCCTGGATCGCCTTGGGGTGGATCCCGGCGGCGATGAGCAAACCGGCGTGGGTGTGGCGGAGGTCGTGGAAGCGAATCTCCGGGAGGCCGGCCAGCGTCAGGTGCCGCTTGAAGGTCCGGTCTAGGTTGTCGGAGTCCACGGGACCGCCGGCGCGCGAGCGGAACACGTAGTCGCGCTCCGGGTCATCCCCCGCGGGATGTTGGAGGAACGCCTGGACCACCGTGGGTGAGAGGTCGAGGCTCCGGCGCGAGTGCTTGGTCTTGAGGGGCACGTCCCGGACCACTGATTCCTTGCCGTTCCTCACTCGGGTGCGGCTGCGGCGGACATAGAGCAGCCCCTTGTGGAGATCCAGGTCCCCCACCTGAGCCCCAACGCCTCCCCGCAGCGCAGGCCCGTGTGGACGGTGAGCAGGTACAGGGTCTGCCAGGGCTCCTCGACCGCCTCCAGGAGCCGTCTG
>JACQTN010000592.1 GCA_016210785.1 Armatimonadota bacterium | reverse complement strand
TTGGATGTTTCAGGGGGTTCGGGGGACCCCGGGGGCTGGACTCCGCACGAGCCCACCACGAACTCTGCCACTCCTCTGCAAGGTGGATCCTGGTCAAGCACCGGCACGTGCTACACTCCTGCAACGTGATTCACTCCACTGCGCTCACCGCACTCACGGCACCACTCAGCTTCGGAGCGCCCCCCGCCGCCCACGGGCTGCCTGCTAATGCGCGCCCTCGTCTTCGACGCCAGCATCCCTCGCTACATGGCCGGCAAGGTGTTGGGCGCCCTCTATCGCCCGGTGCTGTGGAGCGGCCTTTCCTGCGTGCGCGTGGCTGAAGTCCCCGAGCCCGTCCTCCCCGGCGAGGAGTGGGTGCGCGTGCGCATGACCTACGGCGGGATCTGCGGCAGCGATCTCAACACCATCCTGCTGCACGAGAGCCCCACGGGGTCGGCGCTGACCTCATTCCCCTTTGTCCTGGGACACGAGAACGTCGGCATCGTCGAGGAAGTGGGCCGGGAGGCACGGGAGGTGATGGTGGGCGACCGCGTGGTCGTCGAGCCGCTGCTGCCGTGCCCGGTGCGCGGCTACGCGGCAGCGCCCTGCCCCGCCTGCATCGCCGGCGAGTTCAACCTCTGCCGGCGCTTCACCGAGGGGCCGCTTGCCTCCGGCGTCATGATGGGTTTCTGCCGGGACACGGGGGGGAGCTGGGCCCGCTCCGTCGTCGCCCACCGCTGGCAGATCCACCGTCTGCCGCCGTCGGTGAGCGACGAGAACGCGCTGGTGAGCGAGCCGGTCGCGTCGGCGCTCCATCCCGTGCGACGCCCCCGGCCGGGCGACGGCGAGACGGTGCTGGTGATCGGTGGCGGCATGATCGGCCAATGCACCATCGCGGCCCTGCGCGCCGTGGGCAGCCGCGCCCGCATCCTGGCGCTGGCCAAGTACCGTTTCCAGGGCGAGATGGCCGCGCAACTGGGCGCGGATCAGGTGGTCTATC
This sequence comes from Armatimonadota bacterium, assembly GCA_016210785.1. Taxonomy (GTDB): domain Bacteria; phylum Sysuimicrobiota; class Sysuimicrobiia; order Sysuimicrobiales; family JACQTN01; genus JACQTN01. Next base: position 3,008 of record JACQTN010000592.1, on the reverse strand, counting down.
TGACGCGCGACTTCTCCCATTATGGCGTGGTGGCCGATGCGACGGGCGCGCGGGTGCTGCGGCCCATCCTGGGGCCGCCGCTGCTCAGCGGAGGCGTGGACGTCACCTTTGAGTGCGTGGGGCGTGCCTCCGGCCTCAACGACGCGCTGCGCCTGACGCGGCAGGGCGGGCGCGTCGTCGTGGTGGGACTTGCGGCCATGCCGCGTGGCATCGACTGGTCGCCCATCTGCCTGAAGGAGTTGCAGATCTCCGGGAGCGTCGCCTACGCGACCGAGGCCGTGGACGGTCGCCGGGTGCGGACGATGGCGTACGCGCTGGAACTGATGGCGCGGGGCGCCGTGAATGTGGGGCACCTAGTCACCCACCGCTTCACGCCGCAGGAGTACGCGGAGGCGATCGAGACGGCGCTGGGGAAGAGTCGGGGGTCCGTGTTTAAGGTAGCTTTCGTCCATCACTGAGGTTGGGGAAGATACGGGGAAGCGGGGTGCGTGGCGTTTGGGGTGCGGAACGATGTTCGGAGTGTGCAGTAGGCAGGAGGCCGGGCGGACTCGCCCGGCCTCCTGCTTGCGTAGCGTACACGCGTTCGGTAATCCGGCTATTTCTCCACCCAGGAGATGTCCTTGGAATTGAACGCCGGCGTACTGAACAGCAGGAAGACGACCGGCCGGTTCGCGGCCAGGTGCAGCACGCCGGCGGACGCGCTGGCCATGGCCATCCAGGCCGTGCTGGACCAGCGCCGCGCCTCGTCCTCGGCCAGCCGGGTATGGCGGCCCGCCTCTTCCAGGTCGCCCAGCGCGGCGTACACCTCCACTGCCACCGGGTGCATCAGCGCCTTACACGTGGCGCACTCGCCGAACTGGGCGCTGGCGGCCAGGCCCTCCTCCAGCAGCCGGCGCGCCTCTTCCGGCTGGCCGGCCTCCACGCGGTTGGGCCCCATGGCGGAGTAGACGCGGGGCAGCGCGTGGGAGATGAGCGTGGTGCGATGACCGGAGGCCAGTCCCTGGCGCAGGCAGCGCAGTCCTTCGTCGAGATTTCCGCGGCTGGTCTCCAGTTCGCCTAGCCGCCACCAGCTCACGGCTTCACCGAAAGCCGAGCCGAGCTGGTTGTGAAGGTCCACGCTGTGCCGCAGGGATCCGCGGCCCCGTCCCACTTGCCCTGCAGGTTACTGCACCTCGCCCAGGATGCAGTGCCCCAGGGCCATGGCTCGCAGGCCCAGGAAGGCCTTCTCATACTCGTGCGCGTGCAGGTAGAGCTGCGCCAGCACGTAGTAGACGCGCGCACCCTCCACGTGGTCGCCCGCGCCCTCCAGGGCCTGCTGTGCGGCGAGCAGGTGCCGGCCCGCACCGCGAACTTCCCCAGGAGAAAAATCTTCACGCCGACCTCCCCCCATGCCCTACCTGCGTGGTCAACACAGATTCCGCGCGCTCCGGACCGATCCCTCCGCCCGGTGCGGCAGGACTTCCCGCTGAAGCATTCGCAGATGCGCAATGGCTGGGCGCGGCGTGCGGCGCGGCCCGGCAAGCCCAAGGCGCACAGGAAGCGCCCTCCCCCCGGCGAAATCATCGTGTGGAGGGATGCCCATGTTTCGCCTGCTGCCCCGCGAGGAGACTTTTTACGACCTGTTCATCCAGGCGGCCCGCAACGTGAAGGAGGCCGCCCGCCACCTGGAAGAACTGATGGACAACGCCGACGACATTCCCCGCCGGGCGGAGGCCATTAAAGTGCTGGAGGACCGGGGGGACGACCTCACCCACGAGATCCTCGACAGGCTGAACCGGACCTTCGTGGCACCCCTGGACCGGGAGGACATCTTCGCCCTGGCCAAAGAGCTGGACGATATTGTGGACTGGATCGAGGCAGTCGCCGACCGGATGGCTGTCTATAAGATCACCCGGCCCACACCTCAGGCGCGCGAGATGGCGCACATCGTGGCCAACTGCGCCCAGGCGGTGGCGGAGGCCATCGACAACCTCCGCCACCTGGAGCGCATCACGGGACCGCTGCGCGAGATCAACCGGCTGGAGAACCTGGCCGACCGCGTCCTGCGCGAGTCCGTGGCCCAGCTCTTCGAGGAGGTTAAGGACCCCATCGAAGTCATCAAGTGGAAAGAGGTCTACGAGACCCTCGAGGTTGCCACCGACATGGCCGAGAACGTAGCGCACGTGCTGGAAGGCATCGTCAGCAAGAACCTGTGACCTGACCAGGACAACCAGTGGATCTCACCTTTCCCGCGGGGCTGATCCCCGTGCTTCTCCTCGTCCTCGCCGCGGAGTTCGTCAACGGCTGGACCGACGCTCCCAACGCCATCGCCACCGTGGTCTCCACGCGCGTGCTCGCGCCCTCGGTGGCGGTGGTCATGGCGACGGTGCTGAACGTGCTCGGGGCCATGGCAGGGACGGCCGTCGCCGCGACCATCGGCAAAGGGATCGTCCGGCCGGAGGCCATCAACATCGCCACCATCGCCGCGGCGATGATCGCCATCGTCGTCTGGAGCACCATGGCCTGGTTTCACGGGCTCCCCACCAGCGAGAGCCATGCTCTGGTGGCGGCGCTGGCAGGAGCGGGAATCGCGGGGGCCGGTCCGGGCGTGTTGCTCTGGGATGGGTGGAGCAAGGTGATCATCGGGCTGGGATTCTCCACGGTGCTGGGGTTTGCCGGCGGCTTCGCGCTCATGGTGGGCGTTTCGTGGGGGTTTCGGAGGGTTCCCTTGGGCGCCGCGCGTCGGCTCTTCGGGCGCCTGCAGGTCCTCTCCGCCGCCTTCATGGCCTTCAGCCACGGGAACAACGATGGGCAGAAGTTCATCGGGGTCTTTACGCTGGCGCTCGTCCTCGGCGGGGTGCTCCCCGAGTTCCGAATCCCCCTCTGGGTCATCCTGCTCTGCGCGGGGACGATGGGGATCGGCACGGCGGTCGGCGGCTGGCGGATCGTGAGGACGATGGGCCTCAGGCTGACGAAGCTCGAACCGGTCCACGGCTTCGCGGCCGAGACGGGCGCAGCCGGCACCATCA
>JACQTN010000055.1 GCA_016210785.1 Armatimonadota bacterium | reverse complement strand
TTGAACGGCGTCCCGTCGTGGAACTTCACGCCCTTGCGCAGCCAGACGGTGACCGACAGCCCGTCGGGAGCTGTCCGCCACCGCTCGGCCAGCCAGGGAATGAACCGGCCGTCCTCGTCGAATTCCACCAGGGGCTCGTAGATGTAGAGGTTAGGCTCAAACGTCCACGACGTGCGAAGGGTGTGCACGTCGAAGGTGGTGGTCTCCGCCGGGACGGCGACCGTGAGCTTCCCTCCGGACTTGGGCGCGGAGGGTGCGCCGGATGCGAACATGGCCGGCGCGGCGATGACCACCGCCAGGGCTGCGAACCACCAGAGTCTGCGGGATTCCCAAATCCTCATCTCACTCCCCTCCTCCCCGGGCCTCATGCCCGGCCGTCACACCTGCAGCAATCCCTGCACGCCGGGATGCTCGCCCAGCACTTCGCATCCGGTTGCCGTGACCACCACGACATCCTCCACATGATATCCATCCACGCCCATCTCCGCGTACCCGGGCTCGATGGCCAGCACCATCCCGGTTTCCAGCGCGTCGGTCTCCCGGGCCATGATGTACGGGCGCTCGTGGATACTCAACCCTACGCCGTGGCCAAAGGTGCCCCACCGCATCTCCAGCCCCGCGGCGCGGTAGGCCCGCTCGACGACGCCGTAGATGTCCGACGCCGCCACGCCGGGCCGGATCGCCGCGATCGCCTTCCGTTGAATCTCCTGGAGGCGCCCGTACACACTGCGCTGCCGCTCGGACGCCTCGCCCAGCACAGCGACGCGCGCCACGTCCGAGTAGTAGCCGCCGTAGAGTCCCCCGATGTCCAGGCGGATGCCCATGCCGGGCGCAAGCCGCGCGGTGGGATCGACCTCCGGGTCGGGCAACGACCCGCGGGCGCCAAAGAGGACGACGGTGAACGCCACGCCCCCCGCGCCGCCCGCCAGCAGGTGGGCGGCCATGCGGCTCGCCACGTCCGCCTCCGTGTCGCCGGACCGGGTCTGGCGCAGCGCCGCGACCATCGCCGCCTGCGTGGCCTCCGCCGCCCCGCGCAGCAGGTCGACCTCGGCCGGAGTCTTCACCATGCGCACCTCGTGGAGGAGGTCGGAGCCGTCGTCGAACCGCACGTCGGGGAGCGCCTTCGACAGGGCCTCGAAGTGCCAGAGCGGGCACGTGCGCTTGTCGATCCCCAGCCGTGCGCGGGCCAGGCCGCGGTCTCGCACCGCCTCCGCGATCACCGGGGCGGGTACCCACCCATCCCGGGGATACTGCCGCACGTCGGCGATATGGGTGGCCGGGTGAATTCGCGTCGCGGGCACGATGAAGGCCGGTTCGCCCGCGGCGGGCCACAGCACCGCGTGCACGCGATAGGGCATGAGCCGCAGGTTGGGGACGTAGTACCCGGAGAGGTAGGCCACGTTCTCCGCGCCGAGGACGAGCAGGCCGTCCAGCCTGTTCTCGCGCAGCCGCCGCTGCAGCCGCTCCCGGTTCACGAACGCCGAGCGATCGGTATCCATCCACCTTCCCTCCGATGATCTCGCGCCGCGACGGATTCAGGAGACGGCCGGGACCCTGGCCGCGGACGCCTCCAGGTCCATGCGGTCGACCAGGGGCACCCCATCCTTGACCACCAGCTTGATATTCTCCTTGTTGGTGAGCACGCGCATGTCGGCCAGCGGGTCACCCTCCACGACCAGGAAGTCCGCCCACTTTCCCACCTGGAGCGTGCCGAGTTTGTCGCTCACCCGCAGCAGCTCCGCGGCAATCTTCGTCGCCGCGACGATGGCGTTCATGGGCTTCATGCCGTAGTCCACCAGGTACGCCAGCTCGCGGATGCACTCGCCGTGAAAGTTCCAGGCCGTGCCCGCGTCGCTCCCATTGACGATCCGCACGCCCTTACGCATGGCCCGGTGCATGGTGTCCGCCTTGTCGTGGATGACGCGCTTGAGCCACTCCCACCGGGACGGGTCTCCCCGGAGCCCGCGTACGGCCGCCTCCGGCCCCAGGTCGAATAGGATCTGGTTGCACGCCAGCGTCGGGCAGAAGTAGGTCCCGTGCTCGTTCATCAGGTCGAAGTGCTCGTCGGTGAGCCAGTGTCCGTGTTCGATCGAGGTCACCCCCGCCCGGATGGTGTCGGTGGCCCCCTGCCCGCCGTGGCAGTGCGCGGCGCTGTGGATGCCCACCTTCTCCGCCTCGATGACCCCGGCGCGGATCATCTCGTAGTCCATCTCCTGGGGCCACCAGATCTGGCCGTCGCGGGTCATCCGGCTCTCCGCGGTGTTGAACTTGATCAGGTCCACGCCCCGCGAGATCTGGTAGCGGGCGGCGGCCTTCACCTCGTCGGGAGTGTTGGTCAGCCCCGTGTGGCGCAGCAGCTCCACCTCCGGCCGGCGCCTGGGGTCCATGTGGCCGCCATGCATGGTCAGGCCGTGCCCGGCCACGAACATCCGCGGGCCGCTGAACTCACCGCCAGAGATGGCGTCGCGCAGGGCCACGTCCATGTATCCGATGGCAGCCAGGTCCCGGATCGTGGTGACCCCGTATTCCAGGTCGCGCCAGGCGTTCCGGAGCCCCTTCAGGGTCGCCGTGGGGATGGTGGTCTCGAAGCTGGCGAAGGCGCGCTCCGCCGGATCACCGCTGCTGCGCACGTGGACGTGGGCATCGATGATCCCGGGCATCACCACCCGGGCCCGGCCGTCGACGACCACGTCCCCGGGCACTTCCCGGTAGGCTGTGGTGTCGATGATCTCCCTGATCTCATTGCCCTGGGCGATCAGCGTCCGGCGCGCCGCCGGCGCATGTCCCGTCCCGTCGATCAGCGTGCCCGCGTGGACCACCAGTCGCCTGCCGTTCAGCTCGATGGGGCGTGGGATGAACATGCCGTCCTCTCTCCCTTCTCCGTGTCGTCTCGTGGAGGACTCGGACAAAGCGTGGCCCAGCCGGCGCGGCCCAACAGGCGCGTCCTGCGCAGGGTCCCGGCGCCGCGCACGCCGGGACGCCCCTCGCCACGCCGGTGCGGCGCCGCCGTCACCGCCCGCGCATGCGCGGGTCGAGGACGTCGCGCAGGCCGTCGCCGAGGACGTTGACTGCCACCACCGTGATGGTGATGGCCAGACCGGGGAAGGCCGCGGTCCACCAGGCGTCGCGCATGAAGTCGCGGGACTCGGAGAGCATCAGCCCCCACTCCGGGGTCGGCGGCGGTGCGCCGAGTCCGAGGTATCCCAGGCCCGCAGCCGCCAGGATGGCCGTGCCGATCCCCAGGGTGGCCAACACCATGGCCGGGGCCAGGATGTTGGGCAGGATGTGCCGCACCATGATCCGCAGGCTGTTGGCGCCCAGCGCCCGCGCGGCGCTGACGTAGTCGGTCTCCCGCAGCGCCAGCACCTGCCCGCGCACCAGCCGGACGAACTGGGGGATGCGCGCGAAGCCCACGGCGATCATCACGTTCATCAGGCCCGGCTCCAGGACCACGATGATCATCAGGGCGAGCACCGTGCCCGGAAACGCCAGCATGATGTCCACCGCGCGGCCGATCACGTCGTCCACGCGCCCGCCGAAAAAGCCCGCGGCCAGGCCGAAGGCAGTCCCCACCACGGCGGCGCTGCCCGAGGCCACCAGACCGATGGCCAGCGAGATGCGCGCGCCGTACACGATGCGTGTCAGGATGTCGCGGCCCATGTGATCGGTGCCCAGGACGAACCGGGAGGACGGCGCCAGGAACGTGGTGTCCCCCGAGATGGCATACGGATCGTGTCGAGACAGCGACGGCCCCACCGCGGCCAGCACCACCATCGTCAGCACGACGCTCAACCCCACCACGGCGCCGCGGTGCCGAAGCAGCCGCCGCAACAGATCCCGGCCCCGGCGGCGCCGCCCCTCCGCCCGGTCACCGAGCACCAGTCCCCGGTCCCTCACCTCCTGCGCACTCATCGTTCGGCAGCGTCACTCCTCATAGCGGATCCGCGGATCGATGTAGCCGTACGCGATATCCACCAGCAGGTTCGCCAGCACGAACGACAGCGAGAGAATCAGCACGGTGGCCTGCACGATGGGGAAGTCCTTCTCCAAGATGGCATTGACCGCGATGCTGCCCAACCCGGGCC
>JACQTN010000587.1 GCA_016210785.1 Armatimonadota bacterium | reverse complement strand
CGCCCTCGACCGCCTTCAGGTACGTGGCGACATCGCTGAATCCCTTCGTTCCTTCGATGCTGACCACCGCGACGATGTCGTAGTTCCCCAGCGTGACGTGTGCCTCCACGACACCGGGCACGCGCCGCACCGCGCGGGCGACCTCGGCGGGGGTCCGCCGGTCCAGCGAGATCAGCATGTAGGCGGTCTCGAGCATCCGGCTAATCGCTCCTCTTCCTCAAGCAAGATTCTCCGCGGTGTGGAGAGAATCCTTGCACCCACGCGGCGGCGCGGCCGGAAGGAGGGCAGGCGTGAAGGCGGGTAAGGTTCCCATCGATCTCCTGCAGCGCATCGTCTATCCCCACCTGGGCTGTCGGCCGGACGTGCTGGTGCACGCCAAGGTGGGGGAGGACTGCGCGATCCTGGACTATGGCGACTACGTCTGCGTGGCCACCACCGATCCCATCACGGCCGCCGCGCGCCACGTCGGGCGGCTGGCGGTCCACGTGGCGTGCAACGATCTCGCCGCCACAGGGGCGGAGCCCGTGGCGCTGCTGCTGACTGTCCTCCAGCCGGTGGGCGCGGCGCTGGAGGAGCTGGAGGCGCTCATGGGGGAGGCGGGGGAGGCTGCCACGGGGCTGGGCATCGAGATCGCCGGTGGCCACACCGAGGTGACCCCGGGGCTGCCGCACACGCTGGTCGTGATGACCGCGCTGGGGCGCGCGCGGAAGGGCGAGTACGTGTCCACCTCGGGCGCGCGGCCCGGCGACGCGCTGCTGCTCACCAAGGCTGCGGGCATCGAGGGCACCGCGATCCTGGCCTCCGACATGGAGTCGTTCCTGGCGCCGCGCCTCGGGGCGGAGGTGGTGGCGCGGGGGAAGGACTTCGTGCGGATGCTCAGCGTGGTGCCGGAGGGACGCCTGGCGGTGCGCGCCGGGGCTACCGCGATGCACGACGCGGTGGAGGGCGGCATTGTCTCCGCGGCGTGGGAGATGGCGGAAGCCTCCGGGGTGGGCGTGGAGTTGTGGGTGGAGGAGATCCCGGTGCTGCCCGAGACGCGGGCCATCTGTGAGGTGTTTGGCGCGGACCCGCTGGGGCTCATCAGCAGCGGGGCTCTGCTGATCGCCTCTGGCCGTCCGCAAGAGACGCGGGCGGCCTTGGAGGAGGCGGGCATCGCCGCCGCGACCATCGGCCACTTCGCCGACGGGCCGCGGGTGCTGCGGCGCGGAGGGCGCCTGGAGCCGCTACAGCCGTTCCCGCGGGACGAGCTGTGGCGCATCCTGGACGAGTTCTCCTCGGAGGGGGAGGGCGCCGGCACGTTCCACCCTTGTGCGTAGTGCACCATTCCACCGCGATCGCCGGACTCCCGGCGCCGGCACGTGCCACCCTTCTTCTAGGCGCAGCGCCCTACCGCGCTCACCGCCTCACGGCGCCCCCTTCCGATGCCTCCGCACGTTCGACGTTCGCGCGAGGTGCACCGGCCTACCGCGCTCGCCCACTTCGCGCCGCCCCCCGTGACTCCGCGGACACGGACACACAGCTGATGCTCGGACTGACCCCTCTGAAATCTCTGGAGGACCCCTCGCTGGCAGATTGAAAGGTCTTCAGAGATTTCAGAGGGGTCACCCGGCAAAGCCGGTCCTGCGCATGAAACGGCGCGACAAGTACCGCCATGTTGCGCAGGCCGGGCGGCGGCGGTATAATCACGGTGACAATCGCATAGCGTGCGCACGTGGGGGAGCTCGGGCGAGCCGGGCTGAGAGTGCGGCCGGAGTGCCGCAGACCCCTTGGACCCGATCCAGATAATGCTGGCGTGGGGAACTGTCGGGCGTGCCGGGTGCGGCCGCCAGTCCAGGCTATCTGGATGGCGGCTTTTTGTGTGGCCGGGATCCCCCGCGCGCGAGGATATCTTGCGGAGGGGTAGATGATGGACACGAGGCGTCTGGTGCTCGCCGCGATATTTGCCGCGATACCGGTGGTGCTGTCACCGTTGAACATTCCGGTTGCCGCAATTGGTGCAAAAGCCCTGCCCTGGCAGCACATGGTGAATGCGATTGCCGGGGTACTCCTAGGTCCGTGGTACGCAATGCTGGCTGCGGCGGTTACTGCCACCATTCGGATCTCGCTGGGGACCGGGACACCGCTGGCATTTCCCGGCGGTATGGCGGGTGCGCTGGTAGTGGGGCTGGCGTACCGGATCTGGCGTGACGATCGCCTGGCCCTGCTTGAGCCGCTAGGGACAGGACCGATTGGGGCCACGGTTGGCGCTCTGTTGGTCGCTCCGATGGTCATGGGACAGGCCAGACCTCTGGGCGCGATGATGATCGCGTTTCTGGCCAGCAGCATCCCCGGGGCGATCATTGGCTTCGTGGTGCTCAAGGTGATCCGGCGCGCCGGCGTGCAGACCCTGCCTGACGCGCGCTAGGAAGCCGTGTCGGAAATGTATCAGGAGCGAAACACCTGGCAGCCGGGTAACTGGGGTCAGCCGCCCGGCCTCTTTCGCCCGTGGACCTCTCCGTAGAAGCGCTGACCAAGAGCTTCCTGCACCAGGGGAGACCGCTCCCCGTGCTGGACCGGGTCACGCTGTCGGCGCGCCGGGGGGAGTTCGTGGTGCTGGTAGGACCCAGCGGGTGCGGCAAGAGCACGCTCTTCAACATCATCGCCGGCCTGGTGCGGCCGGACGGCGGGGCGATGGCGCTGGACGGCGTGCCCTGCGTCGACGCGCGGGGCTTCGTGGGCTACATGCAACAGAAGGATCTTTTGCTGCCCTGGCGCACGGTGCTGGGCAACGCGATTCTGGGCCTGGAGGTGCGGGGGGTGTCCTGGGCCGAGGCCGTCCCGCGGGCCCGCGCGCTGCTGGTCCGGGTGGGTCTCGCCGAGTTCGCCAACGCCTACCCCGCCCGCCTGTCGGGGGGCATGCGCCAGCGGGCCGCGCTGGTGCGCACCGTGCTGTGCGGCACGCCCATCCTCCTGCTGGACGAGCCCTTCGGCGCGCTCGACGCCATGACGCGCCTGGCGATGCACGGCTGGCTGCTGCGCCTGTGGGAGGAGTTCCGGCCCACCGTCCTGTTCATCACCCACGACGTGGAGGAGGCACTGCTGCTGGCCGACCGGGTCTACGTCTTCACGGCGCGGCCGGGGCGCATCCGCGAGGTCCTGGACGTGCCGCTGCCGCGGCCGCGGCGCGCCGCCGACACCGGTCTGGTCG
>JACQTN010000569.1 GCA_016210785.1 Armatimonadota bacterium | reverse complement strand
GCCCCGTCCACGTTGATGGGGAGCGCGCGCCCAGACGCGGCCACCTCGTCCCGGACCGCCTCCACGAACGCCACGCCGTTGCCGGCGACCCCGTGCTTTCGCGCCAGGTCGAAGAGGACCGTCTGCCGGGGATCGACGGAATGGGTGCGGTGCCCGAACCCGGGGATGCGCCGCCCTGACGCGCGCGCCCACTTCACCAGGCTGCGTGCGGCGGCCCGCGGCTCGTCCGCCCTGCCCAGATGCTCGGCCATCAGTTCCATCAATCGCTCGCCCGCGCCTCCGTGCACGTCGCCGATGGCCAGGATACCGCCGGCAATAGCGGCCTCCACCGCGGCCCGGTTGCCGGAAGCGATCACCCTTGCCGCGGTGGTGGACGGTGGCGATGTCCCGTGGTCCGCGGACGCGATCAGCATCGCCTCGAAGACCCGGGCTTCGCCGGCGGTGGGCAGCCGGCCGGTGAGGAGGAGGAAGACCACGGCGCCGAAGGACTGCCCGGCCATCAGGTCAGCGAGATCCTTGCCCCGCAGCCAGACGTGGTCCCGGTCGTAGGTGGAGATCGCCGTGCGGAAGATGGGCTCGCCCGTCCCAGGTGTCTCGCTCATGGGGTGTCGCCTCGCTCCGTTCAGATGACGCCGGTCTCGCGGAGTTCCCGGATGTCCTGCTCGCCGAGGCCCAGCCGGCCGTAGATCTCGGCGTTGTGCGCGCCGAGCGTGGGGCCGGAATGCTCGATGGCACCCGGCGTCCTGCTGAACCGCGGGATCACGTTGTGCATCGCCACGGCCCCGCCCTCCTCGTCCAACACGGAGACGACGACATCGCGCTCCTTGAAGTGCGGGTCAGCCAGGATCTGGGAGATGTCAAAGACCGGCATGGCCGTCACGCCTTCCTCGGTGAACAGGCGCATCAGATCATCGGTCGTGCGCTTTGCGAATTCGCCGGCGATGATCGCATCCAGCTCCTCCCGGTGGCGCAACCGGTCGGCGTTGGTGCGGAAGCGCGCGTCCTCCAGCAGCGCCGCCAGGCCGATGGCACGCAGCAGCCGCTCCGTCATGGATTGGGTGGACGCGGAGACCGCAAACCAGGTCCCATCCTTCGCCTGGTAGGTGTTGCGGGGCGCGGCGTTGTGGGACAGGTTGCCGATGCGCGACCGCACCGTGCCAAACCGCGTGTACTCCGCCGGCTGCGGACCGAGGATGGAGAACAGCGGCTCGAAGAGCGACAGGTCGAGCACCTGACCCCCAACGCTGTCCCGCACCCGCAGCGCCATCAGCGCCGCGCCGACGCCGTACAGCGCCGCCACCATGTCGGCCAGCGGCAGCGGCGGCAGCACCGGCGGACGGTCGGGGAAGCCCGTCAGCGACGCGAATCCCGACGCCGCCTCTACCAACGTGCCGAACCCCGGGCGGTCGGCGTACGGTCCCTCCTGTCCCCACCCCGAGATGCGCACGATGATCAGGCGCGGGTTGGCGGCATGCAGGTCTTCGGGCCCCAGGTGCCACTCTTCCAGCGTGCCCGGCACAAAGTTCTCCACCAGGATGTCGGCCCGCGCCGCCAGCCTCCGGCACAGGTCTTGCCCCCGCGGATCGGAGAGGTTGAGCGTGACCGACTTCTTGTTGCGGGCGTAGACCTTCCACCACAGCGGCTCGCCCTTGTGCGTCCACGTGCGCATGGGGTCGCCCCGCCCGGGCTGCTCCACCTTGACGACCTCCGCGCCGAAGTCGGCCAGCACGGCGGTGAGCATCCCCCCGGCCACCAGCCGGGAGAGGTCCAGGACGCGCACGTCCTCAAGCGGACGCATGGGCCAGCAACGTTACGTGGACCAGGCACAGGGCCGGGGCCGCGTAGCGCAGCCGGCCGGCCTGGAAGGTCCGCGGTGCCACCGCCTTGCCGCCGCGACGCGGACCCACCGCACCCAGGAGACGGTTCGCATCCCACGCACCTCCCAGACGGTGGCTTGGTACGCCCAATTCAATTTCCCGTCCGCCGGCGGGAATCCTTTGGTGCCGGGTCACGCGCCGCGCCCGCGCGCCGGCGCGGCGTGCAGGTGGGCTCCGGCGCCGCGAAGAAAGTGGGGCTGGACGCATCCCCCGGCCGCGCGCCCGGGACCAAGGAGGACATCATGGCACGCGCCGACCTGACCATCAAGGGCGGCTGGATCGTCCGCCCGGAGGGCACCTTTCGGGCGGGCCTGGCCATTCGGGACGGCAAGATCGCGGTGATGGCGGAGGACGACGCCCTGCCCCCGGCGGAGCAGGTGATCGACGCGTCGGGGAAGGTGGTCATGGCCGGCCTCATCGACCCGCACGTGCACGCCCGCGAGCCGGGCCTGACCGAGCGGGAGGACTGGCGCACCGTGACCATGGCCGCGGCCGCGGGCGGCGTGACCACCATCTTCGACATGCCCAACTGCATCCCGCCGGTGAACACGGTGGACGCCTTCACGCTGAAGCGGCAGGCCGCGGAGGCCAAGGCAGTGGTGGACTTCGGTCTGATCGCCGGCGCCGGGATCACCCACATCGGACACATCCCCGCCCTGGCCGCGGCGGGCGCCGTGGCGTTCAAGACCTTCCTGCACGAGCCCTACCCGGACCGCATGGTGGAGTTCGGCGGGCTGTACGCCACCGACAACGGGACGCTGATGGAGCTCTTCGCCGCGGTGGCCCGCACCGGCCGCGTCCAGTGCGTACACGCCGAGGACAACGCCATCGTCGAGCACGCCACGGAGAAACTGATGAAGGCGGGCCGGCGCGATCCCCTGGCGCACTGCGAGTCCCGGCCGGTGATCGCGGAGGTGGAGGCCGTCGCGCAAACGGTACTGCTGGCTGCCCACACCGGCGTGCGGCTGCACCTGGTGCACGTCACCACCGGCTCGGCGGCGGAACTGGTGGAGACCTTTCGCGCCCGCGGCATCCGCAACGTCACCATGGAGACCTGCCCGCAGTATCTCGTGCTCAACGAGGAGACGATGACCCGCGTCGGGCCCTACGCCCGCATGAGCCCGCCGCTCCGCCCGGAGGCGGAGCGGGCGAAGCTTCTGGCGCGCTTCAAAGCGGGAACCATCGACGTGCTGGGCACCGATCACGGCCCGCACACCGCCGCGGCCAAGGAGCGTGGCCGCGACGACATCTTCCAGGCGCCCGCCGGCGCGCAGGGCCTGGAGACGTCATTGCCCGTCATGCTCACGCTCGCCGCGCGCGGCGAGTTCGACCTGCCCTTCCTCACCCGCGTGGCCAGCCAGACCGCGGCGCGCCTGTTTGGACTCTACCCGCGCAAGGGCGCGATCGCCGTGGGGTCGGACGCCGACCTGGTCATCGTCGACCCGCACCGGGAGCACACCATCGACCGGCGCCGGTTCTACACCAAGGAGCGCGACGCCGCGCACGTCTTCGATGGGTGGAAGGCGACCGGGGCGCCGGTGATGACTCTGGTGCGCGGCACGGTCGTGATGCGGGACGGCGAGGTCGTGGGGACGCCGGGCACCGGGCGCATGGTGACGCCGGAGCGCGTTGCGCCCGCACCGCCCGAGGTGATACGGTGAGGGTGAAGGCTGGCCCCGGGCAGGAATGCACGCAGGGGGGTGAGCGAGATGAAGTGCCGGGAGCGGCTGGAGGCCTACCTCAGGGAGCAGCAGGTGCCGTTCTCACTGTCCTGGCACCCGGAGGCGTACACGGCGCAGGAGGTGGCTGCGGCGGCCCACATCCCCGGCCGCCTGGTGGCCAAGGTGGTCATGGTGGCGGCGGACAGCAGGCTGACCATGGCGGTGCTGCCGGCCGATCTCCGCGTCGACGTCCCGAAGCTGGCGAGCGCCCTCGGTGCGAAAGAGGTGCGCCTGGCGCGCGAGGAGGAGTTCTCCCACGCGTTCCCCGACTGCGACGTGGGGGCGATGCCGCCGTTCGGCAACCTGTACCAGATCCCGGTGATCGTGGAGGAAGCACTGACCCGCGACCCCGAGATCGCCTTCGAGGTCGGCACGCACCGGGAGATGATGCGCGTCCGCTACCCGGACTTTCACCGCCTGGTGCAGCCGAAGGTCGCAGCCTTCGCCACGCCCAAGAAGCCGGTGGGCGCGTAGACGCCGCATGCGGGAGGGGCTGGTGCCCGGCACCACCGGTGAGATTCAGATCGTGGTCACCTCCGACATGATCGCCCGCTTCGACGAGCTGGGCACCGTGCACCCCGTCTACTCCACCTGGACGATGATCAAGCACATGGAGGAGGCAAGCCGCAAGGTCATCCTGCCGTTCCTGGAGGAGCACGAGGAGGGTGTGGGGCACGCGGTGGACGTGGTGCACCTGGCGCCCGCGGCGGTCGGCGCCCGGGTGACCGTGCGGGCGGTGCTGGAGCGCGTGGACGGGAACAGGATCCACACGCGGGTGGAGGCGCTCAGCGGGCGCGGCACGATCGGCGAGGGCCGCATGGTGCAGGTCGTGCTGCCGCGGGCCCGCTTACAGGAGAGATTCCGCGACGCCGGCGCACCGTGATGATCTATGCGCTGAGCTGGAATGGAGGCACCGTGAGTCCGGGGAGACTTAGCGAAGAGTGACTTATGCGCTGAGCTGGAGCGGAGGTAAAGACTCCACGCTGGCGCTGGCCCGCGCCCGCGCGGCCGGGCTCGACGTCCGCTGCCTGTTCAACATCTATGAGGGCGCCACGGGCCGCGTGCGCTTCCACGGCGTCCGCGCTGAGCTGATCCGCCGGCAGGCCGGCGCGCTGGGGATCGAGCTGCTCCAGCGCCACACGCACCCGGAGCCTTTCGAACCGGTCTTCCTGGCCACGCTGGAAGATCTGTGGACCCGCGGAGTGCGCGGGGTGGTCTTCGGCAACATCCACCTGGCCGACGTGCAGGGGTGGTACGAAGAGCGGACGCGGGCCCGGGGATTCGACCACCGGGAGCCGCTGTGGGGCGGGCCGCCGGACGCCCTGGTGCGGGAGTTCCTGGCCGCGGGATTTCACGCGGTCATCACCGCGGTGGACCTGTCGCGCGGGGATCGCGCCTGGGTGGGCCGCGACCTGGACGAAGACCTGGTGCGGGAGATCGAAACGCACGGAGCGGACGCTTGCGGCGAGTTCGGCGAGTATCACTCCTTCGTGTACGACGGGCCGCTGTTCCAGCACCCGGTGCGGTTCGAGCGCGGACAGCCCGCGGAGCGTGACGGGCATCTGTTCATCGACCTGGTGGACGCCCCGTGAGCATGTCCCGGCCGCAGGGCCCGAGATCGCAAAACGGTATCCCGCCTGCCGTTCGACGCTTCTGCCGGGCGCCCGGTTCTGTCCGGCCTGCGGCGGGGTCGTGCGGGATTGCTCGGTCGGCAGCGGCTCACCGCATCACGCGAACCTTCACCGGTACCCGCAGCCCCTCCCAGGCCCGGTCGGCCGTGAGCACCGGCACCCCCAGTTCCTGGGCGAGGGCCAGGCACGCCCGGTCGCCGAGCGAGAGACCAGTGTCTCGGGTCACCGGACGTAGCACCCCCGCGCGGTAGGCCATCGCGGGGGTGAAATCTACAACCTCCATGCCCAGCGGCTCCAGGGCATCTCTGATGTCCACCTCGGGGACGCCCGCGTCTGCGAGGCGACCGACGACCTCAGCCAGGTTGACGGTGCTGATCGCCGCCCCTCCCATGGCCGACGCCCAGCGCTCCGCACCGGGTTCCTCGTTCAGGAAGGCGAGCAGGGCGGACGCATCGAGGACAATCTTACTCACGCTGCGCCTCCCGACGCCGTTCGGCGATCAACTCCCTGACCAGCGAGCGGCCCTTCGGGACATACCGGCGGACGATCCTCCGCGCCCGCTTCAACGCCTGGTGGAGGGTCAGGATGCGCAGCTCCCCGTCTTCCAGGCGAAGGATTACCTCATCACCCGGCCGCAGCCCTAGAGCCTTGCGGTACGGCGCCGGAATGACCAGCCGTCCACCCTGCCCCATGGATGCCCTCACGCGGGTCACCTGCCATTATTTATGGT
>JACQTN010000568.1 GCA_016210785.1 Armatimonadota bacterium | reverse complement strand
GTCCAGACCGGCGGCTTCCCCATCGACCACACGGCGGTCTTCCAGGCGCAGCTCAAGCCGCTGGGCGTCGACGTGCAGCTGCGCGTGGTGACCAGCGCCGCGCGCGTGGAGGCGGGCACCAAGGGGCAGCACCACCTCTTGAGCTACGGCTTCGTCGCGGAGGACCCCGACACGCTCTCCTTTGGGTTTCACTCTCGCGGACACGGCAAGGCCTGGAACTTCACCTTCGCCGGCAACAAGACGCTGGACGGCATCCTCGACACCGCGGTGACCACGATCGATCCGAAACGCCGCTGCGACCTCTACATCCGGGCGCAGATGCTCATCATGGAGCAGGCGCTGATCGTGCCCATGTACAATCTGCAGGCCGTCTTCGGCCTGCGGCGGGAGATCCAGGGCTTCCGGTACGGACCGCGCGCCAACGACCCCTACCTCTACGGGGTGTGGTTCGAGCGCCGGTGAGGGGCCGGGGGGCCCGCCCGTCCTGAGGGGCCATGCTGGACTACGTGCGCGGGCGCGTCGTCGCCGCGGTGCCCGTCTTGCTGGGCATCAGCCTGCTCGCCTTCCTGATGCTGTACCTCCTCCCCGGGGATCCCGTCCTGGTGATGCTGGGGGAGGCGTCGCTGACGCCGGAGCAGGTGGAGACGCTGCGGCGGCAACTGGGGCTCGACGCGCCGCTGCCCGTGCAGTATGTCCGCTACCTGGGGCGCATGCTGGTGGGAGACTTCGGGCGCTCCATCCGCAACCAGGTGCCGGTGATCGACCAGATGGCGGAGCAACTGCCGAGCACCCTGGAGCTGTCGGTGGCCGGCATCGTCCTCGCCACGGCCGGGGGCGTCTTCCTCGGACTCGTGGCCGCGACGCATCACAACCGGTGGATGGACACGGTCAGCATGGTGCTGGCCCTCGTCGGCGTCTCCACGCCCAGCTTCGCGGTCGGCCTGCTGTTGATCTTCGCCTTCGCCCTGAACCTGGGGTGGTTCCCCGCCACGGGTCAGGGTGGTCTCCTCCGGCTGGTCCTGCCCGCGGTCACGCTGGGCGCCTTCGGCATGGGGATCATCGCCCGGCTGGTGCGGGCCAGCATGCTGGAGGTGCTGCTGGCGGACTTCGTACGCACGGCGCGGGCGAAGGGGCTGCCGCGGAGCGCGGTGCTGGTGCGGCACGCGCTGAAGAACGCGCTGATCCCCGTGGTGACCATCGTGGGGCTGCAGTTCGGGCGGCTGCTGAGCGGCACGGTGGTCGTGGAGACGGTCTTTTCCCGGCAAGGCATCGGACGGCTGCTCGTGGACAGCATTCTCGGCAAGGATTTTCCCCTCGTGCAGGGGCTCGTGGTGCTGAACGCGGCCATCTACGTGACGGTCAACCTGCTGGTGGACATCTCCTACGCGCTGGTCGATCCCCGGATCCGCTATGGATGAGGGGGCGAGGGCGGCGGCGGGCACGCGCGGGGACGACCGCCCGTTGGCCGGCCGGGGCCTGCCTTCGTATTACGTGGTGCGCCGGCTGCTGCGCCATCGGAGCGCCGCCGCCGGCGGCGCGATCCTGCTGGTGGTCGTCGCCGCCGCCGTGGCCGCGCCCCGCCTGGCCCCGTTCGACCCGGTGGCGCTGTCCGGCGAGTCCTTCGCTCCGCCCGGGGGCACGTACCTGCTGGGCACCGACCGGCTGGGCCGGGACGAGCTCAGCCGGCTGGTCTACGGCGCGCGCATCTCCATCCGGCTCGGACTGGTGCCCGTCGCGCTGGCCACGGTGGCCGGCACGGCGGCCGGGCTGGCCGGCGGCTACTACGGCGGCACGGTGGACGCGGTCCTCATGCGCGTGATCGACGTGCTGCTGGCGCTGCCGGGCATCCTCCTGGCGCTGTCCATCGCGGCGATCCTGGGGCCCAGCCTGGAGAACGTCATCATCGCCGTCGGCATCTCGACCATTCCCCAGTACGCGCGGCTGGTGCGCGGGGCGGTGCTGTCAGTGAAGCAGACGCAGTACATCGAGGCGGCGCGCGGCATCGGCGCCGGGGACGTCCGCATCATGCTGCGCCACGTGTTTCCCAACGTCGTCTCGCCGATCCTGGTGGTGGCCACGCTGGGCACGGCGGGCGCCATCCTCACGGGGTCGACCCTCAGCTTCCTCGGGCTGGGCGCGCAGCCACCCACGCCGGAGTGGGGTGCGATGCTCAGCGAGGGCCGCAACTTCATGCGCCGGGCCTGGTGGCTCGTCGCGGCGCCGGGGGCGGCGATCATGGTGGTGACGCTGGCGATCAACCTGTTCGGCGACGGCCTGCGCGACGCGCTGGATCCGCGGCTGCGCGTGGACTGACACGGCGCGCGGGCCCGGGTCCGCACGGGTCCGAAGCCGCACAAGCACGGGGCCGCACGGGCACGGAACCCGCACAGACATGGATCGCGGGAGGACACGGGAGTGGACCTGACGATTCGCAACGCGGTGCTGTTTGACGGCACGGGCGCGGCGGTGATCAAGGACGCCACCGTGGTGGTCAGAGGCGGCAGGGTGGCGGAGGTCCGCGCGCCGGACGCGGGGACCGGCGGCGGGGGCCGGATGCGCGGTGCCCGGGGTGGCCCGGAGGAGGGCGGCGCACCCGTCGTGGACGCGGGCGGGCGGTTCCTGATGCCCGGCCTCATCAACCTCCACACGCACCTGGTGCGCCGCGTGCGATCGGACGAGCCGCGGGGGCTGAAGCTGACCGACGTGGCCACCGTGGTGCGTGGTGTGAAGAACGCGCGGGAGTACCTGGAGCAGGGCGTCACCACCTGCCGCGACGTCGGCGCCCGCGACCACCTGGACATCCAGTTGCGCGACGCCGTCAACGCGGGCATCGTGCAGGGCCCGCGCCTGTTCGTCAGCGGGCGGCCGATTACGAAGACCGGCGGCCACAACTGGGAGTTTGCCGTGGAAGCGGATGGGCCGGACGAAGTGCGCAAGGCGGTGCGCTCTCAGGTGAAGGCGTGGGTGGACGTTATCAAGGTCATGGCTTCCGGCGGCGGCAGGGAAGGGTTTGAGGCGGGCCAGATCCAGGGCGAGGACCTGGGGAACCAGGACCCGGAGGCGGTCGTGGAGGCGATCCTGGCGCGGGCGTCCGACGACCGCCGGTACCAGGAGTTCGGCCATCAGGGCTTCACCGTGGAGGAGATGGCCGCGGCGGTGGACGAGGCGCATCTGGCCGGCCGCCGGACCTGCGCCCACGCCAGCGTGCTCGGCGGCGTGAAGGCCGCGCTGCGGGCCGGCATCGACACCATCGAGCACGGGATCTTCCTGGACGACGACGCCATTGAGCTTTTCCATCGGACCGGCGCCTGGTTTGTGCCCACCGTCTCCACGTCGTTCAACCGGATCCTGCGCGGCCGGGAGGCGGGGTGGTCGCCGGCGGTGAACCGCTGGGCACTCAACGTGGCCGAGCCGTGGTTCACTAGCCTGCGGCGGGCGGTGCGGGCCGGCGTGCCGATCGCCACGGGCACCGACGCCGGCGGCGACATGGTGCTGGAGGTGAGCCTGTTCGTGCGCGCCGGCATGCCGCCGACGCAGGCACTGCGCGCGGGCACGCTCAACGCCGCGCAGGCGCTGGCCAGGGAAGCAGAACTGGGCAGCATCGAGGCAGGGAAGCGCGCGGACCTGATCCTGGTAGACGGTAATCCCCTGGGCCGCATCGAGGACCTGCGGCGCGTGGCGCTGGTGGTGAAAGACGGGCGGATCTGCGTGAACCGCCTCGGCTCGACCGCGGCTATGGCAAAGCGCAGGGCACAGGAGGGAGAACATATGG
>JACQTN010000560.1 GCA_016210785.1 Armatimonadota bacterium | reverse complement strand
GTGCTGCTCGCCACCCAGGCGCAGCCCGCCGGCGCCGAAACCGATACGTTCCCTGAGCCTCCGCGGGCGCCCACCGACTGGCTGGACGGGGCGACCGAGTACGAGCAACCGGAGGGGCCCTCCGCCTGCATCACCGTGAAGGGCTGGCCGGCGACGAGGACCGTCCCCGCTCGCGTCCTCGTCGACGGGTTTGCCGCCACCACGATCGTGACCGTCCCGTTGCCGCTGCCGCTGCCCGACACGACGGTGACCCACGGCTGGGCGTTGTACGTGCTCCAGGAGCATCCGGCGGGCGCGCTGACCCTGACGGTGACCGACACCCCGCCTGCCGGAATCGCCTGATTAGTGGGGCTGATGGCGTACGTGCAGGCCGGAGCCGCGCGCGCCTCGCTCCCTTCCGGGATGCCGGAAGGAGCATTTCCCGGCGGCACGGGCGGCGCCAGGAGGACAAGGAGGGCCCCGAGCAACACCGCCGCCCGCCGGCCGTCCCACCGCGCTCCCATCGTCTTCCCCCAATAGTCACAACGTCAGATTGATCAATATGTGCGCTCCCTGGGGAGGAATCGACCCATCGCCACGGGTTTGAACCTGACCTGATGGTCGCGGTCCCCGGTGCGGTAGAGCAGGGTGTGCTTCAACCAGTTGGCGTCGTCCCGTTGCGGGTAGTCCTCCCGGTAGTGGGCGCCCCGGCTCTCCGTGCGGGCGAGCGCCGAGACCGTGGTGACCTCCGCGACGTCGAGCAAGCACCCGGTTTCCCACGCCTCCAGCAGGTCCTGGTTGAAGGTCTGCCCGCGGTCGCGCAGTCCGACCCGCGCGTACCGTTCCTTCAGTTCGTAGATGCTCTCCAGCGCTCGCCGCAGCCCCGCCTCCGTGCGGAAGACCGACACGTGGTCCTGCATTACCTGCCGCAGGTTTTCGCGCACCCGGGCCGCGGACTCGGTACCATCACCCGCCAGCAGCCGATCGATCTCCTCCTCGCCGCGCGATCGCGGCGGCGCCTTCGGCGGCGGATCGTCTTCCCGCTCATACCGGGCCATGTCGCGGCCGGCCCGCCGCCCGAACACCAGAATATCCACCAGCGAGTTGGTCCCCAGCCGGTTGGCGCCGTGGACGGAGACGCACGCGCACTCGCCCGCGGCGTACAGACCGGGCAGCGGCGTGTTGCGCTCGTCGATCACCACGCGCCCCCACACGTCCGTGGAGATCCCGCCCACGGCGTAGTGCGCCGTGGGCTGCACGGGAATCAGGTCGTGCCCGGGGTCCAGTCCCAGATAGGCGCGAATGAGCTCCATGACCTCCGGCAGCTTGGTCCGCCGCAGCGCCTCGGACAGGTGGCGGAAGTCCAGGAAGACGCAGTCCCGGTTGGACCCGGCGCCGCGCCCTTCGCGGATCTCTCGCCAGATGCACCGCGACACCATGTCCCGCGGCGCCAGTTCCTTCATCACCGGCGCGTACCGCTCCATGAAGCGCTCGCCCTGCCCGTTGACCAGGTGCACGCCTTCGCCCCGCGACGCCTCCGACAGCAGCACGCCCAGCTTGTAGATCCCGGTGGGGTGGAACTGGTAGAACTCCATGTCCTCCAACGGGATGCCGTGCCGCCAGGCGATGGCCACCCCGTCGCCGGTGAGGGAGACCGCGTTGGTGGTCACCTTGTACATGTAGCCCCACCCGCCCGTCGCCAGCAAGACAGCCTTCGCTGGGAAGGTGTGCACCCCCCCGCGGCGGATGTCCCAGGCGGCCGCACCGGCACACCGCCCGTCCTCCATGAGCAGATCGACGACCTGGAACTCGTCGAAGAACTGCACGCCGTGGCGGACGCACTGCTGATACAGCGTGTACAGGATCATCTGGCCGGTGCGGTCGGCGGCGTAGCAGGTGCGCGCCAGGGGGCGCTCGCCGAAGTTGCGGGTGTGGCCGCCGGCGCGGATGCGCTGCTCGATGCGGCCGTCCGGCGCCCGGTCGAAGGGCATCCCCAGGCGCTCCAGCTCGTAGACGATGTCGATCACTTCGGTGCACAGGATCTCCACGGCGTCCTGGTCGGTCAGATAGTCGCCGCCTTTCACCGTGTCGAAGATGTGCCACTCCACGCGATCCTCCTCCGCGTGACCGAGCGCCGCGCCGATGCCACCCTGTGCGGCGCCGGTGTGCGAGCGCAGGGGGTGCAGCTTGCTCAGCACGGCGATTCGCAGGTCCCGGTGGCGAGCCAGCTCCAGCGCCGCGTACAGGCCGGCGCCGCCGCCTCCCACGATGACCGCGTCGAATCGGAACGGCATGTGTCTCTCCCGGCAGAGTCGTGATCGCGAGACGCGCCGCCGTGCGCGACGCGCGAGGTCACCGCGCGGCGACGCCGCGGGCGCAAACCGTGCGTGAAGCGCTGCCAGTGGACACCCAACGGGGGACCGGCGCCTGCTCTCCTCCCGCGCTGCCTGGTCAGCGGGCCGCCGCGGCCAGGATGCGCGCCGGCACGTACACGTGGCCTTCCATCAGGCGGCGGGCGGTGCGGCTGTTGCTCACCTTGACCGCGTGCCATCCGTCGGCGCGCCGCTCCACGTGAGCGCCGATGGCGATGACGCCGGAGGGATGCCCCACGCGCACCTCGCGCTCGGCCGGGCCCGGCCGGCACACCTCGTTCGCCACCGTCCCCTCGATGGCCGCGGCGACGGAGGTGGCGATGGCGCCGGTGAGCGCGTACGCGCGGTGCGCTTTGCCCATGGACATGATGCGGCCGACCAGGTCCACATCCGGCGCCCGCACACGGGAGCCCTTGATAGTGGTGTAGTCGGTCGGCGGGCTGACGAAAGCAATCTTAGGGTTGGCCGGACTGCGCAGGGTGGCTTCCTCGGCCGTCGCGGCCAACCCGCACAGAACCGCGGCCTGGGCGCGGATGGACTCGATGCGCGCCAGCAGCACGGGGTCGGCGTCCACCTGCTCCGGCAGTTCAGTGCCGGTCAGTCCCAGCGCGCGCGGGTGGAAGAAGCAGCCGATGTTGGAGGCGTCCACCAGCGAGATCTCCACCGGCCCCACGCCGTCCACGTGGACGGTGTCGCGCACGCGCCCGGTCGGCAGGAGCCGGCCCGTCAGCGCGCCGCCTGGATCGTAGTAGTCGAGCCGGATGCGCGCGCCGGTGCCGGGGATCCCGTCGATCGCGTAGTCGCCCTCGACGCTGGGCAGGCCGTTTTCCGTGGGCACGTGGGCGACGATGAGCTTCTTCGTGTTG
>JACQTN010000575.1 GCA_016210785.1 Armatimonadota bacterium | reverse complement strand
GCCCTCAACTGCCCGGATGTGGGTCCACTTTTCTTCGATGAGGGCGCGCTGGCCGTCGTCGGGATCTTCCAGGTACCGGTCCGGGCTGTGCTGCAGGTCCAGCAGCCGGCGGTTCAGGCGGTTGCGCTCTTCGGCGATCTGCGCGGGGCTCCCCAGCGGCAGCCACAGCGTCGCCGTGGCCACCATGTAGTCCGGCGGCCGTATCCCGTAGAACGCCTCCGCCACCGCGTCGGTCGCCTCATCGTAGCGGCCGCCTCCCACGCCGTGGATGAACAGATCCCCGACACAGAGCCGGCAGAAGGTGGTGAGGGTCAGCGCCCGCGGGCGGACGCGCAGCCCGCTAGCACGCAGGTCGCTGAGCGCGGCCTCGGGATCCCCGGCCGGGAGGTCGAGCAGCACGGTGTCTGGCGCCAGGAGCCGAAGCGCGCCGCCCACCGGTTCCGCGAACAACGGCTCCCGCCGGCCGCCGCGCACCACCCAGAAGGGCAGTTCGACGCGCCCCTCCTCCACCATCAGGTTCGGGAAGGGCTGGGCCACGGAGCGCAGGCGGTGGCGCTGCCGGTAGTCGTCCAGAGTGGCGTTGTACAGGGACGCGAAACGGGCGTGGTCGAGCGCGATATGGAGGAAGAAGCGGAGGAACGCCGGCGTGGCAGCCATCTGCGAGACGCCGATCTCCAGATAGCGGCGCGGCCCACCCTCGTAGCGCCGGCGGGCGCCGGTGAGGAAGTCACTCAGGGTGGCGGCGCCGTCCAGGGCCGCGGCGGCCGAGGCGGCGAAGCGCGCCAGACGCTCGTCGATGAAGGAAGCGCCTGCCGCGTCCAGCCGGGCGCGGAGGCGGTCCAGATACCGCTCCCAGGCGCCGCGGGTGGGCGCGGGATGCACCTCGTACGGCACGTCCGGTGGCGTCTCCACCAGCGTCTCGCGCGCCAGCGCCAGCTCCCCGTTCATCGCGGGCACGTCGGCGGCCACCGCTTCCACGGCATCGCTGTCCACAACGATATTGACCCCGGCGCCGTCCAGACGCCGGCAGAGGTGGTCGAGCAGGAAGTATTTCAGCCAGACGCCGGGATGGACGAACTGCGGCTGGTGGCCGGAGAGGATGAGCGGCCGGCCGCCCGCGCCGGGGCCGCCCTCCAGCAGGATCGGGTCGGTCAGCCCCACGAGTCCGAGCCGGCGCGCGTGGTCGCGCGCCGCGGCCAGCACCTGCGCCCGCGCCTCCGCCCGCAGATCCGCCAGGTGACGCCCTAGGATATCCACGCGTGCGGCGGCGAGGGCCTGCGCGTTGGCCTCCAGCAGCGCGGCGATCGCCTCGCCGCCCGGCTCGCACAGCACCTCGCCCGACGTCTCGGGGATGCGGTAGTCGCGGCGCGTCATGGCAGCGTCAGACGAGGGCATCGAGACCCGCAAGGCCGATCTCCTCCCGGCAGACGAACGGCTCGCCGTGGGTGCGTCGGATCAGCGCGCCCCAGTACCGGTTGATGTCCTTGATGGTCTGCAGCAACGCGGCGGTCCCCCGTGCCTCGTTGAACTGCGACCGGTAGCAGGCGATGGCCTCCAGCTTGCGGCCGATCTGGTCGCTGATGTCCATGATGAAGGAGGGCTTGAGGTACAGCCGGTAGTGGATCGCCTCGAAGTGGAAGACCTTGCGCGGGTAGAACGGCTCCCCGCGCATGTCGGTCTTGGTCAGCTTGCCGTAGAAGCGGGCGGCCTCGCACAGCCGGCACGCCGCCACGTGGTCCGGGTGCGCGTCCTCCCAGTAGTGGATGAACAGATAATCCGGGCGGACCTCCCGGATCACCTCCGCCACCATCTTGCGGTTCTCCACCGTGTCCATCACGTAGCGGTTAGGCAGCGGCAGCGTGATCCGCCGCTCCACCCCCAGCACCAGGGCCGCCTCCTGCGCTTCCTTCGCGCGCTGCTCGGGCGTGCCCATGGGCGTGGGCTCCCCGTTGGTCAGGTCCAGCAGCGTGACAGTGTGGCCCTGAGCCCCGAGCTTGAGGATCGTGCCGCCCATCCCGATCTCCGCGTCGTCGGGATGGGCGCCGATCACGAGGATCTGCGCCATCGCTCCACCTCGGCGTCGAGGATCTTCAGGTAGTAGGCGCGGCGCGTGGCGGCGTCGTCCAGCCCGCCCCAGAACTGCCGGTTGGGGTTCTTGTAGATGCGGGCCACGGGGATCTCCTTGACGCGCAGCCCGTGGTAGGCCGCCTGCACCCACACCTGGAGCGGCATCCCGTAGCTGGGCTCGGTGAGGCGCAGCTTCTTCAGCGCGTCGACACGGTAGGCTTTGAACCCGCACCAGGCGTCGGTGATGGGATGGCCGGTCACGTCCCGCAGGATGCGCGTGATCTCTTCATTGATCTGCCGGCGGTCCGGCGGCGCCGGATCGCCGGGCGCGTCGGGGTCCATGTACCGGCTGCCCGAGACGATGTCGCAGTTTTTGATCTCTTCCAGAAATCTCGAAATGAGGTGCGGCTCGTGCTGCTCGTCGCAGTCGATGGTGACGACTACGTCATACCCGTGCTCGATGGCATAGCGGAAGCCGTCGATCAGAGACTGCCCGTAGCCTTCATTGTTCAGGTGATGGATGACCCTGACGTCCGGGTAGCGCTTGAGAATCTCCGGCGAACCGTCGGTGGACCCGTCGTTGACCACCAGGATGTCCGGGCCGGGACAGCACCGGTGCACCTCGTCCAGCACGCGGGCCAGGGTCGGTTCTTCATTGTACAGGGGCATGAGGATGAGGGCGCGCGGGTTTGACACGGGCATCCATGTTCTCTCTCAGGCTTTGCCCAGGATCTTCTTCTGCCAGTCCAGGTCGATCTCCGGGTAAAACCGGTCGGGGTTCTCCACCGCCCACAGCTGCTTGCGGACCACGAAGTTGGCGGGATCCAGGCGCTCGGCCTCGCGCCAGCGGGCCGCGGCCTCCGCCGCCTTCCCCTGCCGGTACAAGGCGACCCCCTCCTGGAACAACGCGAAAATCTGCGCCGCTATTCGCGGCGCGTCCGCAGCGGCGGCCTGCGCGGGCGCCTGGGCCGTGGACCCGACCAGCAGCGCTTCCAGATGCTCCGCCACGCCCGGCTTGCGGACGTCGTACCCGCCGATGTGCTTGAAGCGCAGCACGCCCTGCTCGTCCACCAGAAAGCCGTTGGGGATTACCCGGAACCCGAAGATGCGACCCAGGAGGTTCTCCTCGTCGAGAAGGACCGGGTACGTGACGCCCGCGGCCTGCACGAAGGGCCGCACGCGGCCCGCGCCCTGAGCGTCCATGGCGACAGAGACCAGTTCAAACCCGCGATCTTTGTGCTTCTCGTAGAACCGCTGCCACACGGGCAGCTGC
>JACQTN010000559.1 GCA_016210785.1 Armatimonadota bacterium | reverse complement strand
TCGTGACCGGCCGCTGCACGGACGCGGCGATCTTCGCCGCCATCCCGATCCGGGAAGGCCTCGATCCGGGACTGGCCTGGTATGCGGGCAAGATCCTGGAATGCGGATGCCTGGCCGCGTTTCCGATCACTCTCACCGACACGATGACCGCGCGCATCACCGCCGAGTCCGTCGTCTTCGAACCCGGCAGCCCGGACCGGGCATGCACCGTCACATCCGTGGCGGGGCATTCGATGTACGAGCGAGAGGACCCGTATTATCAGCCCGAACCGGGGGGCGCCCTCGATCTGCGCGAGCTCGTTCTCACCCAGGAGGGCCCGCGCCGCGTGCGGGCGACCGGGGCCCGCTGGATCCCGGCCCCCTATACGGTCAAGCTGGAAGGCGCCGCGCGCGTGGGATTCCGGGCGATGTCGGTGGCCGGCGTGCGCGACCCCATCATGATCGAGCAGCTGGACGAGGTGCTGGCGCAGGTGCGGGCAGCGGTGCAGGCCGAGTATCCGCGGGCACGCCACACGGTCGTCTTCCACTGTTTCGGCCGCGACGGCGTGATGGGCCGGCTCGAGCCGCTGCGGAACGCCCGCCCCCACGAGATCGGACTGGTCACCCAGGTGGTGGCGGACGCCGCGGAACAGGCCGCCGAGATCTGTGACTTTGCCCAGCACCTCCTGCTGCACCACCCCTATCCCGGGATCAAGGCGACCGCGGGAAACCTGGCCCTCCTCGGGTCCGTGGAAGTCCTCCTGCCGGTTCACGGCGCGGTGTACGAGTACTCCGTGGATCACGTCATGCGGATCGACGACCCGTGCGAGTGTTTCCCGCTGTCCGTGGAGGAGGTCTGAGCCGTGACGACGCGCATCCGAGACATCGCGACCGTGGTCCGCAGCAAGAACGCCAAGGCTTTCAAACTCACTTTCGACATCTTCTTCCCCACGCCGCAGATCTACCGTCGGGTCAAGATGAGTGGCGCGTTGACCCCCGAGGTCTTCGCCCGGCTCTATGATGCGCCGGTCCTGGCCTTCACCTGGTTCGATCCCGGGCTCGCCCTGAAAGCGACGATCCGGCGTCCCGTGCCGGTCGGGGCCGTGGGCGACCCGGACGTCTTCGGATGCCAGCAGCATGCCCCGCTGCTGGACCTGGAACTCCCGTGGGATGACACCGATCCAGAGGCGACGCCGCGATGATCATCGACGTCCACTCGCACGTCGGCAACTGGGTGCCCGGGTCATGGCACCCGCCGAGGCCGCCTCAGGTCGCGGGGTGGGTGCGTACCTTCTATGATCTTATCGAGCTTCCCCGGGAGGAGTTCCTGGAGCACCACCTGCGGGCGGCCAGCGAGGTGGACCGGATGGTGGTGTTCGCGATCGCCAGAGGCGATGCCACCGCACTCAATGACGAGGTCGCCGACTACGTGGCGCGGCACCCCGACAAGTTCATCGGCTTCGCCTCGGTCGACCCGACGGTCCACGGCGCGGTCGCCGAGGCGGAGCGGGCCATCACGCGCCTGGGACTCCGGGGACTGAAGATGTCGCCGGTCTACCAGCACTACGATCCGACCGACCGCGACCGGCTCTACCCGATCTACGAGATGGCTCAGGCTCAGGACGTACCGATCCTCGTCCACCAGGCCACCACGTACTACCAGTTCGCCAATCTCACCGATGCCCAGCCTTATCGGTTCGACCGGGCCCTGCGAGATTTTCCTCGGCTGACGCTCATCCTGGCGCATATGGGCGCGCCGTGGTACGCCGAGTGCGCGGCGCTGGTGCGGAAGCACCCCCGCGCCTACGCGGATATCTCCAGCAACTTCCACCGTCCCTGGACCTGGTACCAGGCGCTGCTGACCTTCTACGAGTGGGGCGTCATGGACAAGCTCGTGCTGGCCACGGACTTCCCGGTCATCACCCCCGCGGCCCAGATCGAACACCTCTTCAAGGCGAACGCGATCCCGCGGGCCGCCGGGCTCCCGACGATTCCGGAGGCTGCGCTGGAGCGGATTGTCTCGCGTAACGCGGAAGAAGCGCTGGCGCCAATCCTGTAGGCGACACCGCCGGTGAGCACGCCGGCCGCCGAGGCCGGCAGATTTGAAAGGAGGAACGGATATGCGCA
Organism: Armatimonadota bacterium; assembly: GCA_016210785.1. GTDB lineage: Bacteria > Sysuimicrobiota > Sysuimicrobiia > Sysuimicrobiales > JACQTN01 > JACQTN01. The sequence continues at coordinate 3,531 of JACQTN010000559.1, read as the reverse complement.
GCAGGCCGACGGCGCGCTCGCTGTTCTGGGTGGTCGTGGCGCTCCTGGTCGCGTCGGTGCCCGCGGTGGGCGGCCCCGGGGCCCCGCGCGCGGGCGGGACGTTGACCGTGGGCTCCCTGGTCGATGTGGAATCACTGGACGCCCACCACCACGGCACGGCCCACACGCACATGATGGTGAGTCAGATCTACGAGCAGCTGCTGGATCTCGACCCGCAGGGGCGGTACATCGGCGTCCTGGCAGAGTCCTGGAACATCTCCAACGATGGCGTGACGTACACCTTTCGCCTGCGGAAGAACGTGAAGTTCCACGACGGCACGCCGTTCACCGCGGAGGCTGTGAAGGTGAATCTGGAGCGGGTCGTCGACCCGGCCACCAAGGCGCGGTACGCCGGCCGCCTGGGGGCCATGCAGAGCGTCCAGGTCGTCGACGACCACACGGTGGCGATCCGCCTCAGGCGCAAGGACATCCTGTTTCTGGAGGCCCTCCGCTCACCCGCCTACATCGTGTCGCCGGCGGCCCTGCGGCGCCACGGCAAGGACTACGGGACCCATCCGGCGGGCACCGGGCCGTTCAAGATCCAGTCGTACGCGCCCGATGACCGCCTCGTCCTGGTGCGCAACGAGGACTACTGGGGCGGTCGCCCCCCGCTGGATCGGGTGGTCTTCCGCCCGGTTCCCGAGCAGGCCACGCGCCTGGTGGAGCTGGAGTCCGGCGGCGTGGACGTGATCACCGACGTCCCTCACAAGGACGCGAAGACGCTGGAAGCGCGGAGAATCCAGGTGCTGGTGACCGGCGGATTCCAGGCCGACTACTACGTGTTCAATCTCAAGAGGCCGCCCCTGGACGATGTCCGCGTTCGCAAGGCGATCAACCATGCCATCGATCGGGACACGCTCACTCGCGTCGTCTACCGCGGCTACGCGATCAAGTCCATCACCGGGTACCCGCCCAACGGGTGGGCCATCAACACCGCGGTCAAAGGGTACGACTTTGACCCCGAGCGCGCAGCCCAGCTCCTGCAGGAGGCGGGGTGGAAACCGGGGGCCGAGAGCATCCGGGAGAAGGGCGGCACGCGCCTGCGGCTCCACATGCCGACCCCCTCCCATCAGGTGCTGCTGGCACAGCTCATCCAGGGCCAGCTCCGGCGCGTGGGGATCGAGACGCGGCTCGACATGACCGAGGCCGCCACATACTGGGACGCGGTGCGCACCGGCAAGTTCGACCTGGGCTACTGGGTGCGCTTCGTGGGACACGCCGAACCCAGCGCCTACTTCAACTACTTTGACTCGAAAGAGCACTGGTTCACCATGCAGCAGCCGCATCCGGAGATCGAGGCCCTCCTGAACGAGGGCGTCGCCACCATCGACCCGGCCGCTCGCAAGCGCATCTATGACCAGGTCCAGCGGCGGATCGCCGACGAGGCCCTGGTCATCTGGATCACACACCCGAAGTTCCTCTTTGCCCTGCGCCCTCACGTTAAGGGGGTGGTGACCCCACCGAGTCTGCGCTTGTGGTTGCACAAGGCCTGGGTGGAGCGGTAGGCGAGGCGCCGCGCGGCAGGGCTGGCGGGCGGACGTGCTGCGCTACGTGATCCGGAGGATCGCGGTCCTGGCCCTCACCCTGGTGGGAGTGCTGGCCGTGGTGTTTCTCAGCCTGCACCTCGCGCCCGGGGATCCCATCAGCCTCCTGGTCCCCACCGAGGCGGCGGGCGGCCTGACCCCGCGCGAATTCGTCGAGCGTCTCCGGGCGCAGTACGGCCTGGACCGCCCCCTCCCGGTGCAGTTTGTGAAGTTTCTGGGCCGGGTCGCGCGTCTGGACCTCGGACGGTCCATGCGCACCAACCGGCCGGTAGCCCACGAGCTGCGGGCGCGATACCCGGCGACGATCGAACTGGCGGTGGCCGCGATGGCCGTGGCGGTGGGCCTGGCGTTTCCGGTCGGCATGCTTTCCGCCCTACGGCCCTATTCCCTGCTCGACAGCACCGCGATGAGCGTGGCCGTGGCGGGAGTCTCCCTCCCCAGCTTCTGGACTGGCTTCCTGCTGATGCTCATCTTCGCCTTTCACCTGGGCTGGCTCCCCCCTTCCGGGCGGGGAGGGCCGGCATGGACGCTCGACGGACTTCGCACCCTGGTCATGCCAGCGATCGCGCTGGGCGCGGGCGGCGCGGGTATCCTGGCGCGCCTGGTTCGATCGAGTCTGCTGGAGGTACTGGGACTCGATTACGTGCGGACGGCGCGGGCAAAGGGGGTCCCCGAGCGCAGGGTGGTGATGCGCCATGCCCTGCGCAATGCGCTGGTCCCGGTTGTGACCGTCTTGGGGCTCCAGTTCGGGTATCTGCTCAGTGGGGCGGTGGTGGTCGAGACGGTCTTCGCCTGGCCCGGCATCGGCCGCTACATGGTGGGGGCCATCGCCCGGCGTGACGTCTTTGTGGTCCAGTCCTCGGTCCTGGCAATCGCCGTGACGTTCGCCGTCGTCAATCTGGCGGTCGATCTCCTGTACGCGGCCCTCGATCCGCGCATCCGGTATGATTGAGCACGCGCAGGGGCGCGGCGCGAGACCGGCGGCGCGGTCGCCCTGGGCCGTGATCTGGCGGAGGGTGCGGCAGCACCGCCTGGGCCCGGGCTCGCTCGCGGTAGTGAGCCTGGTTGTGATGTGCGCGGCGCTCGCTCCCTACCTGGTGGGAAGCGATCCCCTCCGGCAGCGACCGGACATGCTGCTCGAGCCGCCCAGCCGGGACGCGCCGCTGGGCACGGACGAACTGGGGCGCGACGTGCTCAGCCGGGTCGTCTACGGGGCCCGCTACTCTGTCGCGATCGGCCTCGTCTCGGTGGCCCTGGGCGTCGGAGTCGGTGCGGCCGCCGGCACGGTTGGTGGGTACTTCGGGGGGCGCGCGGACATGGTCCTGACCTGGACCGTGGACGTCCTCATGGCGTTTCCGGGGGTGCTCCTGGCGATTCTCATCGTCAGCGTCGTGGGATCGGGTCTCGCCAACGTCATGATGGCCGTCGGTCTGTTCTCCGTCCCCGTCTTCGCCCGCATTGCCCGATCGTCGGCGATCCAGCTCCGGGCCCAGGAGTTTGTCGAGGCGGCCCGGGCGCTCGGCGCCGGGCACCTGCGCGTCCTATGGCACCACGTGCTGCGGAACAGCCTGGCCCCGATCGTGGTCTACAGCACCCTGCGCGTGGCCACGGCGATCCTCGTCGGCGCGTCGTTGAGCTTCCTGGGTCTGGGAGTGGCACCGCCCACGCCGGAGTGGGGGACCATGATCAGCACCGGGCGCGAGTACTTTCGCGAGGCACCCCATGTCGTGATCTTTCCGGGCCTCGCCATCTTCCTCACCGTGCTGTCGGTCAACTTCCTGGGAGATATCCTGCGGGACGCGCTCGATCCGCGCCTGCGCGAGTGAGCCGTGGAGTGTCGGGGGGGATGGACATGGAAGCGATTCTCGGCAAGACCGTCTACACGACCCTGGAGGAGATCGTGCAGCCGCGTCACACCGCACTGCTGGTCATCGATATCCAGAACGAC
>JACQTN010000565.1 GCA_016210785.1 Armatimonadota bacterium | reverse complement strand
GGCCTGAGGGCCGACGATGCTGGCCACGATGGTGCCGATAATAGTGTTGCTGACGAGCGAGAAGAACGTGGCGACGATGGCCCCCCACAGGAAGGCCGCGATGAGCAGCCCCGCGGGTTCCCGTTCGTGCTTGTCGAGATACAGAATCAGCGCGCCGTAGACAGGCACCGGGAGCACTGCGGCGATGGAGGCGATGATGAAGGCCAGCACGCCGCCGCTGGCGACGAAGAAGGCCATCTGGATGAGAGCCAGCACGAAGAGGACCGCGCCGAACAGCCCCCATGCGAGATAGCGGGTGCCCGCCGGCCTGACCGCGGGCAGCGGCCACGCCACGGCCGCGGCGCTGGCCGCCACGGACCCGGACGCGGCGGGCGGCGCCGGACCCGACCCCACCACCGTCCCACACTGCCCGCAGAACCTGGCCCCCGCGGGGACCTCCGCTCCGCACGACGGACACCGCGCCACGTCGTTCCCCTCCCTCGCCGCGCGTGCCGCGCTCCGCGGCACCGCGCGCACTCTCTGGGTAACAGACGGGTTCTTAGGGGCGGGGTGAGGGAATTCCTTCCGGGGGCAGCGCGCGACGAGCCAGTTGGGTTCGAATCCCCCCTGGGGGTCACTCCAAAACCCAGGTGTGGCGGGGGGTTCGACCCACCCTATGAATTTTCTTGGCGCACCATACGCAGAGAGAGGGAGGTCAGACCGCGGCTACAATGCCGTCCTGGCACCCGCACACACGACCCTGCTGGTGAGATCGATCTGAACAGCCGTCTTGCGGCCTGAGATGTCGACCCGCCACACCGGCGAGCTCACTCCTGGATGCGCTCAAGCGGAATTCCCTTGCCAGCGCGGAGGTTCTGACGCGCCGTCTCGATTCTCCGGAAGAAACGAGGATCGTGCTCTAACCGGTACTCAAACCAGTCCTCCTCGGACTCAAACCCGATGAGAACCCCGGCTGCTGCTGCTCGGATTGTACCAGGCCATGGTTTCCCACCCATCGTGGCTGCCTACGTGACGGATCAGCCGCGGCGCTCTCTGCGTGCCGTCGGCTGCGCGCGTCTGTTAGGCAACCGCTTCGGCAGCACGGCTCGCTTCATCTCTTCCAGAGAAAGCTTCCGACCGGCCGCGAACTCGGCGCGCGATTGGGCAATCAGCTGGAGAAACTCTGGATGCTGACTGAGCGCGAGCGATTCTCGATCGACGTTCTTGAGCGGTACGATTGCCGCGATCGCACGGTTGCGTTCAGTCAGGACAACAATCTCGTCATGAAAGTCTGCAGCATAGTCCGCCAGTGGTCGAACAGCCGAGGATAGCTTGATTTTCTTCACAGTCGTATCTCCTTACCGCCAATGATGACAGCGTTCCGGCGCTTCCGCCCGACCGCGAGGATTCGGACTACTCCGCTCTCCCCGCCGGCCACGTCGTAGAAGACCCGCAAATGCTCGATGCGGAGCTCCCACGGCGCAACCGGATTGGGCCGTAGCGGCTTCCGATGCCGCGTTTCCTTGAGCGGCTGGTGAAGCAGGTGACGTTCGATCGCGCCGAGAACCATGACCCGCTCCCTGGCTGTTGGCACACGAAGGTGGGCCTGAACTGATTCCGCGAACTCGACCTGATACGCCACGCGCCTCCCAAGGATACCCCAGTCAACGCATTATCGCCCATTCGCCAGGTCTTTGTCCGTTCGCCTAACTCTCGCTCAGACTGATCAGCCCAACACACCGGATGCGGCAGCCTAGCATGACAACCCCCCAGGACGGTCTCCTCCGAAAACGCGACTACGATCGGGGCTTCCGCCCGTTCCTGTACGGCCCTTGCCAAGTATTATACTATAGGGTTTCTCAGGCTCGACATTCCCAAAGATCGGCTTTGCGCACATCACCCGCTCCGAGGTGCGGCCGCAGTGCGGGCACGGTTCGTGGGGCAGCCTCACGACGTCGCCGACGGCGTAGCGGAGCAGGACCGTGCCGCGGCGTGGTGGTGGCAGCGGATGAAGGCGCCCATGGGGAAGGGCGCCATGGGGAGCAGGTTCGCGAACCGGGACCTCCCGGAGGTGACCGGGCGGCGGGAGAGCGGCGGCCGGCGGGCGAACTTCCTGAGAGATAGAGACGTCGGGTCCGTGAGGTGTCCGCGATGCAGTTCGGACTCATCCTGCCCCATTTTGGCCGGTTTGGCCGGCCGGAGCGGGTCCTGTCCGCGGCGAAGGCGGCCGAGCGCGCGGGGTTCGACTCGGTGTGGGTCCGCGACCACCTGGTGTACGAGCCGCACGGGTTCGAGGACCAGGATGCGACCTTCCTGGAACCCTTCACCACGCTGGCCGCCGTCGCCGCGGCCGCGCCGTCCCTGGTACTGGGGACCGCGGTCATTATCCCGTTTCGGCACCCGCTGGTGACGGCGCAGAACTTTCTCACCCTGGGCGCGTTCGCGACGCACGGCGTGATCGCCGGCATCGGCGCGGGCCGGTTCGCCCACGAGTTCGACGCCGTCGGCTACCCGCCGCAGGCGCGCTTTGCGATGACCGACGAGCTGGGGGACGTCCTCCGGCTCGCCTTCACGCGGGACCGCTTCAGCTATGACGGCGAGCACTTCCGCATCCCGGAGGTCTGGCTCACGCCGCGCCCGCGCGCCGAGATCCCCATCCTGGTCGGCGCACAGACCACGCGGGCCCTGCGGCGGGTGGCGCGCTTCGACGGATGGCTTGCCAGCCGGCTGACCTATGCGACCTTCGAGATGCAGGTCCGGCAGATTCGGGAGATGCGAAACCCTGACATGAAGCCGCCGGTCCTGGCGGTGGTGCTGCTGGTCAGCATCGCCGACACCACCGACGCGGGCCGGCGCGCCCTGAATGTTCCCGCCCTTCTCGCCGATGCCAACCGCGGAAAGCACCAGGTGCGCCCGCGCTCCGGCGCCTTCGAGCGCTTCGAAGATCTGCAGGGTATCGCCCTGGCCGGCACGGCGGATGAGATCTGCGAAGGCGTGGAGCGATTTGCCGCGCTCGGCGCCCGGCATCTGATCCTCGACCTGCGGCAGAACTTCGCGGCCCTGGAGGAATCGGTGGACCGGCTCGGCCGGGAGGTCCTCTCCCGGTACCGCAAGCCGACGCGGGGGGCGTAGGGCGCGGGGCACAGACAGCCGCGGGGCGAGGATCAGCCAGGGAGAGGATTTGGCGCGGCGGCGGGCAAAGATATCAGCGGCGGTCCGCGAAGGGAGGGTCCATGTGATCGGCGCAGCGGTGGTGCTCACCATCCTCCCCGTCTTCGTCTATCTCCTCGTCGTCTGGCTGGCCGACCGGTACGAGAAGGAACCCCTGCCCCTGCTGGGTCTCGCGCTCCTGGGCGGCACAGTGGTGGCGCCGGTCCTGGTCCGCATCGTCGAGAAACTCCTCGGCATTCCCAACTCCCTCTTCCCCCTGCTGATGAGCCAGCTCCCGCTGGCACCCCCAAATCTGGCGGGCGCGCTGGTTGAGGAAGCGGCCAAGAGCCTCGTGATCATCGCCCTCGCGGCGCGCCTCCCCGCGGAGTTCGACGACATCGTCGACGGCGTCGTGTATGGCGTCACGGTCGGCGCGGGGTTTGCGCTGGCGGAGAACCTGGTCTACCTGCGGTCCCTGCTGGCACTGGAGAGCGTGGCGCAGGTGGGCGCCTCCACCTTCTTCGGCATCTTCGTGGCCGGGCTCAACCACTGCTTCTTCAGCGGCATCTTCGGCGCGAGCCTGGGATTCACGCGGGAAGCTGCGGAGGGCCCCGCCCGGCGCTGGATCCCGGCAGCCGGCTTTCTCGCCGCGGTCCTCTACCACATGGGCTATCTCGGACTGGGCCATGTGGCGGCGCGCTACGGCGGTGCCGTGGCGGCCGTGGCAGCGGCCGCGGACTGGGCCGGGTTGTTCGCGCTGATCTTCGTGCTGCGTTGGGGATGGGACCGCACCCGCGCTGTGATGGCCGAGACGCTCCGGGAGGAGCAGGCCGCCGGCGCGGTGACGGCAGAGGAACTGGCGGCATTGCTCGCCGGTCCACTGAAGGCTGAGGTCGCGGCCCTGCGAAGCGGCGGCTGGAGCAGGCTCCGGTTGATGCGCCGGCTGCACCAGGCGCAGGCGGAACTGGCCTTCGCGAGATGGCGTGAGCGCCGGGGCCGGGGCGCGAGAGGGCTGGGCGCGCAGCACTACCGGGCCGAGATCCAGCGGCTGCGCGCGCTGCTGGCGGCCGGAGGGAGAAACTCATGACCACGC
>JACQTN010000563.1 GCA_016210785.1 Armatimonadota bacterium | reverse complement strand
CGGCGTGCCGATGCCCACCGTGTACACCTTGATCTGCTGCTGCTTCGCGATGCGCGCCGCCTCGGAGGGCAGCGCCCCGCGGTTGCTCTGCCCGTCCGACAGCAGCACGACCACCGCCGGCGGCAGCGCCCCCCGCGGTTCCCTGGGCGGGGTCAGCGGATCTTCGGGCCGCGTGCGCCCGGGCAGCGCCCAGACCGCCTCCAGCAACCCGTCGCCGATGGCCGTGGCGAACTCGGCCGACAGGTCGTCGATGGCCTCCACCACGCGCCCGTGATCGGCCGTGGGCGGCACGATCAGCGACGCGTAGCTGCTGAAGGTGACAAGCCCTACCCGCGTGCCCCGGGGCAGCACTTTCACGAACTCCCGCGCCGCGGTCTTGGCCGCCTCCAGGCGGTTGGGGTGCATGTCCTGGGCCAGCATGCTGCGGCTCACGTCAATGGACAGCATCACGGCCGTCTGGTTGCTCGGCACCGGCAGCGGCGCCACGGGACGGCCCAGCGCCAGGATGACGGCTGCCAGCGCCAGCAGGAACAGCACCGCCGCCGCGTGGCGCCGCAGCGCCTGCCCGCGCCCGGCCGCCATCCGGATGAGCGCCACGTGGGCGTGCTTGATGGTCTCGCGCGACGGCCGGCGCAGGATCCACCGGTAGAGGACGATCCACGGCGGGACCAGCAGCAGCAGCCACAGGAAGTCGGGCGTGCGGAAGGTCATCAGGGCACCCGCTGGAACCACACCAGCGACAGCGCCCCGCCCACCAGCAGGAGCACGCCGCCCACCGCCGTCACCACCGCGGTGATCTCACTTCGCTTGCGCTCCCATCCGATGTGCCGGCCCAATCGCCGGTAGACCTGCTTCAACTCCTTCGCCGTGGGCGACGGGAAGTACTCGCCGCCGGTCATCTGCGCGATGCGCTGCAGCAGCGTGGCATCAAAGGGCACCAGCACCAGTTGGTTATTCACGGTCATCACGCTGCCCTCCGGCGTGCCCACGCCGATGGTGTAGAGGGAGACCTTCGCCTCCTTGGCCAGAGCCGCGGCCTGCAGGGGATTGATCCCGATGTTGCTCACGCCGTCGGAGAGGATGATGATCGCCGCGGGCGGCAGGTCGTCGGGCAGCGCCGGCGGCGTGGCCGGGGGTGCGTTGCCCTGGCGGGGCTGCGTGAGCGCCTGGATGTACTCGCGCCGGCCGGGCAGGCTGCGCAGCGCTTCCACGACCGCCGCCCCCACCGCCGTCCCCTCCTGGGGCTTGACCCGTTCCAGCGCCTCCTCCAGCGGCTGGCGCTCCGTGGTGGGCGGCACCAGCACGGTGCCGTAATCGCTGAAGGTGATGAGGCCCACGTTGGTGGAGCGTGGCACGCTGATCAGGATCTCGCGCACCGCGGCCTTCGCCGCGTCCATGCGCGTCGGCTTCAGGTCCTGGGCGATCATGCTCTTGCTGGAGTCCAGCGCGATCACGATCGCCGCCCGGTTGACCGGGAGAGGAATCGCCGCCACGGGCCGGGCCGCCGCCACCAGGAACAGCAGGAGCGCGGCCAGATAGCAGGCCATGGGCAGCCGCTGGTGCAGCCGGGAGGGCGACCGGGCCAGGTGCGGCCACAGGTGCGGGTCCGCCAGGCGGGCGGCCACGGCGGCGCGTCGGCGCAGCAGCGCCCGGTAGGCGAGCACCAGCGCGGGGGCCGCCAGCAGCCCCCACAACATCAGTGGCCAGGTGAACTCCATCGCCGTCGCCTTTTGCGGTGTGCGATGAACCGCAGCAGCGGTTCCAGCATCGCCTCGTGCGTGGCCAGCCTCAGCACGTCGACTCCGGCGCGGCGGAAGGTCTCCGCCAGACCCGCCTCCTGCTTGGCCACCAGGTCGCGGTAGGCGGTCCGCACGCGCGCGTCGGAGGTATCCACCCACGCCTGCGCGCCGGTTTCCGGATCGCGGAAGTGCAGCCCGCCCACGTCGGGCAGATCGCGCTCCACGGGATCCTGGATCCAGACCGCCACCACGTCATGCCGGCGGGCCAGTTCCAGCAACGGCTGCTCCCACCGGTCGGACGAGAGGAAGTCGGAGACCACAAACACCAGCGCCCGCCGCCGGCACATGCGGCCAGCGTGGCGCAGCGCCTCGGCCAGGTCGGTGGCACCGCTGCCCTCCGGCGCGGACGCCTCGCCCAGCAGCCGGTGGATCACACGCAGCGCGTGCAACTTGCCCGTGCGCGGAGGCACGAGCCCCCGGCCGGGGAAGGTCACCAGCCCGATCTTGTCGCCGTGCCGCGTGACGATGTACGCGGCCACGCCGGCGAACTCCGCGGCCAGCTCGCGCTTGAGCTGGCGGCGCGTGCCCACGCCCATGGACGGCGACGTGTCCACCACCAGCCAGGCCGTGAGCTCGCGCTCCTCCCGGTACTGGCGGACGAACAGGCGCGACATGCGCGCCGTGACGTTCCAGTCGATGCGCCGGATCTCGTCGCCGGGCTGATATTCCCGCACCTCGGCCAGGTCGAGGCTCGGCCCGTAGAAAACGCCGGTGTAGTCGCCAAAGAAGAAGCCGTCGAGGCGACGGACGACCTTAAACTCGAGGCGTCTCAAGACTCGCTCGGGTGTCTCCATGCGGATCCCCCAGGTGGATGCGCGGCGGGGGCAGCCGTTCCAGGACTCGCGACACGATCTGGTCGGGAGTGACGTCCTGCGCCAGCGCCTCGTAGGACAGCACCAGGCGGTGGCGCAGCACCTCCGGCGCCAGGTCGCGCACGTCCTCCGGCAGGGCGTACTCGCGGCCCCGCAGCAGGGCCAGCGCCTTGGCGCCCAGGATCAGGTTGACCGACGCCCGCGGGCTGGCGCCGTAGCTGACGTACTTGCTGAGATCCTTCAGGCCGTCGCCGCTTCCCGGCCGGGTGGCGTGGCCCAGGGTCACCGCGTACTCCATCACCCGCGGGTCCACGTACACCGAGTCGGCGATGCGCTGGAAGCGCAGCAGCTCCTGCCCCGTGATGACCTGCTGCACCTCCGGCGGCACCTCCGCGGTGACCCGCTCGACCACCTGCATCTCCTCGTGGAAGCTCGGGTAGGTGATGACCACCTTGAACAGGAACCGGTCCACCTGCGCCTCGGGCAGCGGATAGGTGCCCTCGCTCTCGATGGGGTTCTGCGTGGCGAGGACGAGGAAGGGATCGGGCAGGCGGAAGGTCTGCTTGCCGATCGTCACCTGGCGCTCCTGCATCGCCTCCAGCAGCGCCGACTGGACCTTCGCCGGGG
>JACQTN010000574.1 GCA_016210785.1 Armatimonadota bacterium | reverse complement strand
GCGCGTCGCTTTAGAGCGCGTGGACATCGCCATCAACCAGTGGTGCGACCATGCCCAAATCGCGGCCTAAAAAACTTGACTCATTCGTCAACAAAACGGCCAGATAAGCTGCCTAGCGGGGGGTATTCTCCGCGCGCGCCAGGAAGTCGCGGACAACTTGGAGAAAGCGCGCCGTCTCCTCCAGGTGGGGCATGTGCGCGCTGTCATCGAAGACCGCGAGTTCTGACCCGGGGATCAGGCTCGCATACCGGGCCGTGGTCTCCGGGGTGGCCTCGTCGTGGCGACCGCAGGTCACCAGCGTGGGGAGGGTGATTTCCCGCAGGCGCCCGGTGCGGTCATACGCGCTGAGATTCCCCGTGACCAGGAACTCGCTGGGGCCCCACATGGTGTTGTAGACGGGGAGGCCGGCGCCGGCCACGGTACGCTGCAGCGGGCCCGGCCAGGGGTCGATGCGGCAGACGTGGCGCATGTAGTATTGCATGGTCGCCGCCTGGTAGTCCTCGGACTCCATGGTGTCCGCCGCCTCGTGCCGGTCCAGGACCTCCCGCACCTCCGCGGGCAGCGCCCGGCGGTACTTGTCCGCGTCCGCCATCCACCGGGGGATGCTGAGGGCCGGGCTCGCCAGGATCAGGCTCACCAGGCCGGCCGGGCGGGTGAGGACGTAGTCGGTGGCCAGCATGGTGCCCCAGGAGTGCCCCAGCAGGTGCACCCGGTGCAGACCCAGCGCGGCCCGCACCTGTCCCATCTCCTCCACGAAGCGCGCGATGCGCCACAGGGAGAGATCCTCGGGACGGTCGGAGCGCCCGCACCCCAACTGGTCGTAGAAGATGACCCGGCGCTCGCCGGCCAGGTTCTCCAGCGGCTCCAGGTAGTCGTGGGGATAGCCCGGCCCGCCGTGAAGGGTGAGCAGGGGAATGGCGTTGCCCGACCCCACCATCCGGTACCACACGCGGCCGCCGGTTACCGCAACGTAACCTTCCTGCGCCGTGCTCTGTACCATGCGCGCTTCTCCTGTCCGGCGTGTTTCTCCCCACAGCCTGCGTCCGGTATCTCGCCGACGCTCCGGTCCACCCATGCGTTCACGTTCCGGGCGCCCAATTCCTCCGGCGCCGTCCACCCGCACCTCGCGCACGGTACCGCTTCGGAGGTGCCTGCCGCAGGGGGTCCGGCCGCCGCGCAGAACTCTGATGTTCACCGTGTTCCGCAAGTCGGCCCGTTTCTACGACGCTATTTACGCCTTCAAGGACTACGCCAAGGAGGCACAGCAGATCCACGCGCTCATCCAGGAGCACAAGCGGTCCGCGGGCCGCGCGCTGCTGGACGTGGCCTGCGGCACCGGTCAGCACATCGCTCACTTCCGCCATCGCTACGACGCGGAAGGGCTGGATCTCGACCCCGCGCTGCTGGCGATCGCCCGCAAGCGCAACCCGGGTGTGGTCTTCCATCAGGCGGACATGATGGACTTCGACCTGGGCCGGCGCTTCGACGTCGTCACGTGTCTATTTAGCGCGATCGGCTACGCGCAGACAGTGCCCCGCCTGCGGCAGACGCTGCATGACCTCGCGCGCCACGCGCATCCCGGCGGGCTCGTGATTGTGGAGCCCTGGATCACGCCGGAGAACTTCCGTCCTGACTACGTCCACGGCCGCCTGTTCGTCGACAAACCCGATCTCAAGATCGCCCGCATGAACGTCAGCAGGGTAGTGGACCGGGTCTCGGTGCTGGATTTTCACTACCTGGTCGCGACGCCGGAGGGCGTCGAACACTTCGTGGAACGCCACGAACTGGGTCTGTTCGCCCGGGAGGAGTATGAGGACGCGTTCACCGCGGCGGGATTGACGGTGAGTTTCGATCCCGAAGGCCTGACGGGGCGCGGGCTGTGGGTGGGGATGCGGCCGCCCGCGCAGGCGCGGTGAGCGCGTTTGGCGGGCGCCTGGCCCCCGTGCCGAACGGGAAGCTGCGCTGACAGTCCCGGTCAACGGCGGCGCGCGCGCCGAGCGCCGGCCCGGCGCGCGCGGGCCGCGGACGGCGATCGCGCCGCGGCCTCCGGGGCACTCTGCCCTCCGCCCTCGTGCACCGGGCACACGAACTCCATCCGTTCGCAGTACAGATCGGCGACGAGACGCTGGATCTGGTCGGCGTTGGCCTCCACCTTCTCGCGCGCCAGCTTGAAGATCCCCACGCTGCGGAAGGTAACGCGGGCGAGTTCTGTCCGCGCGTCCGGCGCCAGGAGGGTGAGCGTCCCAGATTTCTCCCGCGACTCGTCATTGCGGCCTTTGATCACGAAGTCCTCGCACCAGTCCATCCACGATTGGGCGCCGGCCTCGGACAGCGTGATCCGCAAATTGGGAAACTCCACGCCGCCGGGTTCCTTGGCGACGCCGCGCTCGCCGCCGATGTCGTCGGTGGCGATGGCCTGCTTTACCGTAAACGCGTCGATCTTGCTCACCTTGGAGCAGTCCAGGCCGGCGATCTCCAGCCGGAAATTGCTGGGCAGCCACATCTTCTGCTGTCCCTTCTTCCCGGCGTCCGCCACCTTGCCCGATGCCGATTTCTGTTTGATGTACTCGGGGGCGAACTTGACCGTGAGATGCGCGGGCTCCCTGGAGGCGCCGTCGCAGGCGGGGATCGTCGTCTCGGTGATCAACGCGTTGAGAAACTCCCACTGGCGCTTGGCCTCGGACTGGTAGTCCGCCGCGACGATCGCGCCGCTCTTGCGCCGGTAGTTCATCGCCCACGAGTCGGCGATCCACCCGTAGACCGCTTTCGCCATCGAGAAGCCAATCGCGATGGCGAACTCCTCGTACTTGGGCTGGCCGATGTGCTTGTTGACGAAACCTCGCGGTCCCACGTGTTCCTTGATGACCTCGGCGGAGACGGCCCCGCCGTCCACCGACTTGACGAAACCGCACTTGACGCCGTCGAGGGTGAGAAAGAAGTTGCCGGCAACGTAGCTGCGGCTATCCGCTGGCATCTCACGCCACCTCCTTCATCCCCGGCGTACCGGGTAGATCCGGCGCGCGTTCTCGTTGAGGAGCTGCCTCCCGACGCCTTCCGCCTCGCGGCCGCGCAGGTATCCGGCCCGGCTCAGCCGCTGGAGGGCGCGGGCCACGGCGTCCCGGGCGTGGTGGGCGCCGACCCAGAACAACTCGGGCAGGGTGAAGGCGTCCGTCGCCACCAGTACCTTGGTGGTTGGCGCCAGCCCGAGCGCCTCCTCCACGGCCAGGGCGCCGTCGGCGGCGAAGGGCAGCGTCAGGGAGAGGTCCACGTAGACCTGGTCGTAGACGTGGGCCAGGTACGCGGCTTCGCGCACGTAGGGGTAACAGTGCAGCAGCACGATCGGAATATGTGACAGCGCCGGGGTCTCCAGGATGGGGCGCAGGTGGAGCGGGTTGGCCAGCCGCAGGTCGAGGTCTCGGTCGCCGAAGCCGGTGTGGATCTGCATGGGGAGGTCCTGCGCGGCGGCCGCTTCCAGTCCCAGCCACAGCAGGTAGTCCAGCAGCGGTTTCTGCGTCAGGCGCACCGGGCCCGCCGGCCCCGTGCGCCTGACGGCGTCGAACGCCGCCTTCGCCGTCTGCCGGTCCGGCGGCGCCACGGTGAGCCCGCTGCGGTAGGCGACGACGCTCTTCAGCGCGACGGCGCCGCGCGCGCGCGCCGTGTTCACCTGCTCACCGTAGACCTCCACCATCCGCTCGAACGTATCCGTCTCCGCGACCAGCGCACCCGCCAGCGCCTCCAGCCGCAGCACCGGCGCCACGGGGCATGGGACCACGGCGGCCAGGCCCGCGTGGTCGAAGTGCACGTCTGTGCGAAACCCGAAGTCCACCAGCAGCCCTTCGAACCGCGCGTCCTCAAAGAGACGCCGCGCGTAGGCGTCGGGAGCCTCTCCCGCGCGGCGCACCAGGATGGCCTCCTCCGTGGGGTCGCAGCCCAGGAACTGCGCCAGGTCGCGGATGGCCCGCCGGTAGAAGAGCGAGTGGGGGAGGTGGCGGGCCAGCAGGCCCGGGTCGCGTCCCTCCGTGAAGCATCCCCGCAAGTCCTCCGCCGTCACCGGCCGGTCGAACCGCAGCAGCGAGTGGCAGTGATGGTCGAGCAGCGGAACGTCGTAGAGCGCGATCGGCATCGGCGCGCGACCTCATGGTCAGTAGCGCCACAGGTAGTGGCGCAGCTCTTCTTCCAGCGGCACGTCCTTCATCGCCTCCCACTCCGCTCGACGCACCGCGGTAAACGCGCGGGCGAGCGTGGGCCCCATGGCGTCCAGCAGGACCCGGTCGGCGCCGAGCGCCTCGATGGCTTCGCCCAGGTTGCGCGGCAGCGGGACGATGCCGCGCCGGGCGCGCTCCGCTTCCGGGATCAGCGCGGGATCCTGGGAGACCGGCTCGCCCGGGTTCAGCCGGCGGGCGATTCCGTCCATGCCGGCGGCGATGACGCACCCCAGGGCCAGATAGGGGTTGGCGCTGGGATCGCTGGTCTTGAGTTCCAGGTTGCAGGAGGCTTCCTCCCGTCCCCAGAAGGGCGCGATCACCCGCACCGCCGCCTCCCGGTTCTCCACTCCGTAGCAGGTGAACGCACCGCTCCAGGTCTGCGGACGGAGGCGCCGGTAAGAATTAACGCTGGGCGTGGTGACCGCGGCCAGCCCGCGCAGGTGGGACAGCAGGCCACCAATGAAGTGGTACCCGGCCTCCGACAGATTGAGCGGGTCGTGCGGATCGTACAGCGCGTTGCGGCCGCCGCGCCACAGGCTCAGGTGCAGGTGGCAGCCGCTGCCCGCGGCGTCGGCATAGGGCTTGGGCGCGAATGACGCGGCGAGCCCGTGGTGCAGGGCCACCCCCCGCACCGTCTCGCGAAAGATGACCTGCCGGTCCGCGGCCGCCAGCGCCGCGGCGTGGCGGATGCTGATCTCGTGCTGCCCGGGGCCCGACTCGGGGTGGTACAGTTGCACCGCGAGCCCTTCCGCCTGCAGGGCGTCCAGCAGCGCCATGACCACCTCGTGGGCGACGTCCATGGCGTAGGTGCTGGCGAAGTTGGTGCGGTCGGCGGGGTCGTGGCCCTGTGGGCCCTCCCGCAGCAGGAAGAACTCGTTTTCGAAGGCTGCCTGCACCTCCAGGCCCTGCTCCGCAGCGCCCGCGATCATGCGCTTGAGAAACGCGCGCGGGCACGCGTCCCACGGCTTGCGGTCCAGGGTGAGGAAATCGCCCAGCACCATGGCCGCGCCCGGCGAGTAGGGGAGCGCCGTGAACGTGGCCGCGTCGGCCATCAGGCGGACCTCGCCGATGGGAGCCAGCCCGGCCTCCTCTACCACCACGTCGTGCATCACCGGCAGCGCCTGCTGCGCGACGCTGTAGCCGACGCCGGACTCCAGGGCGCCGGACAGGTTCTCGATGGGTACCGCCTTGCCGCGGATCAGGTTGGCGTTGTCGCAGTAGCAGAAGCGGACGAGCCGGATCCCGGTCCGCTGACACTGCGCCATCAGGTCGTAGGTCATGAGTGGGTGATCTCAGGGCACGTTCGACGTTCTTTCAAGGCGTCACCTGCTCCCGCGCTCGCCGCACTCACGGCGCATCTTCTCAATCTTCACGCGCAGCATCGCTTCGCCGAACTCCGCCGTGGAGCCGCGGGCGTCGCCCAGGATGCCGGTGGGACTCACGGTCTCCATGGGATCCGGCACCTTGTTCCGCCACCGCGCCGACGCGTCTCCCAGGAACCCTTCCACGGCGCGCTCCATGTGCACCAGTTCGGGGTCGGCCGCCAACATCATCGACGTCTCGCCCTGCGCCGCGTGTACTCCGACTCGCGCCGGGTCTTTCCCCTGCGCGATGGAAAAGTCGCGGTAGAAAGCGATCCACGGCTCGATGTCGGTGAAGGCCACGATGCGCGCGCGCCCCTTCAGTTCCTCCTGCAGGGACGGCACCACCTCCCGCAGGGCCCGGTAGTTGCCGCCGTGGCTGGGGGCCAGGATGATCTCGGTGAAGCCGTGGTGGGCCAGGCAGCGGCACCACTCGCGGATCAGCGCCTGCAACAGGTCCTCCGGGATGGAGATGGTGCCGGGGAAGTTGATGTGGCCGATGCTGTACCCCACCGGGATGACCGGCGCCACCAGGGCGTCGCCCAGGGCGCGGGCCAGCCGTTCGCCGATGGCGTACCCCAGCATGGTGTCGGTGCCGATGGGGAGGTGCGGGCCGTGCTGCTCCATGGCGCCGATCATGACCACGACGCGCCGCTTGCCCGTGGCAATGGCGTGCTTGATCTCCTCCCAGGTCATGCGCTCGATCAGGATTTCCTGCGTGATGATAGAACTCCTTTCGCCCGCGCAGGCGCCGGTCTGGTGCAACACATCCGTTCGGCCTGAGCCTGTCGAAGGCCCACCGTGCTTCAGGCCCCACCCTTCGACGTGCTCAGGGTCAGCGGTGGGAGCCGGTTACACCCGCAACCGCGGGTCCAGCACGTCGCGCAAACCGTCGCCCAGCAGGTTCATGGCCAGCACCGTCATCATGATGGCGACGCCCGGGAAAGTGGAGATCCACCAGGCCTCTCGCAGGTAGTCGCGCCCGTCGCTGAGCATGCGCCCCCACTCCGCCTGGGGCGGCTGGCTGCCCAGCCCCAGGAAGCTCAGCGCCGCCGCGGAGAGGATCGCGCCGCCCATGCCCAGCGTCGCGGTGATGATCACCGGCGCCACCACGTTGGGCAGGATGTGGCGGGCGACCACCAGCAGATCGCGGCAGCCCACCGCCCGCGCCGCCTCCACGTACAGGTTCTCCTTGGCGGAGAGAACGGAGGCGCGGATGAGGCGGGCGTAGGTGGGCACGGCAGACATGCCCACCGCGATCATCACGTTGCCCAGGCTGGGGCCCAGCACGCTGACGATGCCCAGCGCCAGCAGGATGCCGGGGAAGGCCAGCAGCACGTCGATGACGCGCATCAGCATGGTGTCGAGGCGCCCGGCATAGTAACCCGACGCCAGTCCGACTGGCGCTCCCAGCGCCACCGCGATAGACACCGAGATGAAACCGACGGTCAGCGAGGTGCGGGCCCCGTGCACCACTCGGCTCAGCATGTCACGCCCGTACTGGTCGCTGCCCAGATAATAACGCTGTCCGGGTGGCTGCAGCGCGTCGCGCGGTGCGGTCTTGATGGGATCGCGGGGGCTGAGCCACGGCGCCAGCAGCGCGATGGCGGCCAGCACCACCAGCACCGCCATGCCGGCCACCGCGCCCCGGTGGCGGAGGAGCCGGCGCATGGCCCCCGCGCGCGGGCTGAGGAAGGCGGGGGCCGCCTGGGGCCGGGACAGCGCCCGGGCGTCCTGCATCGGGCGGCTACCCCCTCGCCCTACCCTCGCCCCATCGGGGCGAGGGAGAAGAGGTATGCCAGGAGCTCGTCTCGGAAAGGTCATGCGCAGGGCCGGCTTCCCACGATGTGTCGGTACCGGCGCTGCGAGTTGAACTGCGCAGGATCGGGCTCGTGCCGCCGAGCCCGATCATCACGGGTACTTCGGCACCCGCACCGTCGCGGGTGCGCCGTGAG
>JACQTN010000562.1 GCA_016210785.1 Armatimonadota bacterium | reverse complement strand
GCCGTTCCTCGCGAACGGCGGTCCGCGCGAGCGCACCGCGCCCAGCCCCCCGCGTTCACCGCTCCCGACGCCGCCGATCTGGTGAGCATCGGCAACATCGAGGACCACCTGCCGAAAGTGGCCGAGGCGGACTGGGTCATCGAGGCAATCACCGAGCGCCTGGACACCAAGCAGGCGCTCATGGCGCGCCTGGAGGCCGCGTGCCGTCCGGACGCCATCGTCAGCACTAACACCAGCGGGCTGTCCATCCGCGGCATCGCGGAGGGGCGGAGCGAGGCGTTCCGCCGTCGCTTCCTGGGCACCCACTTTTTCAATCCTCCCCGCTACGTCTGCCTGCTGGAGCTGATTCCGGGTGCGGACACGTCGCCCGACGTGTTGCAGATCGTGGAGGACTTCGCCGCGCACCGGCTGGGCAAGGGCATCGTACGCGCCCACGACACGCCGGGCTTCATCGCCAACCGCATGGGCACCCACGGGTTCATGCTGGCGGTGCGCCTGATGATGGAGCACGGCCTCGCGGTGGAAGAGGTGGACGAGCTGACCGGCACGCTGCTGGGGCGCCCGCGCAGCGCCACCTTCCGCACCGCCGACCTGGTGGGGCTGGACGTGACGGCCGCCGTGGCTGACCATCTCACCCGCCACCTTCCCGACGATGAGGCCCAGGACGTGTTCGCGCCGCCGCCGTTCGTTCGCGATATGATCGCGCGCGGGTGGCTGGGAGAGAAGTCGGGGGGCGGCTTCTACCGCCGGGTGGGCGGCGAGATCTGGACGCTGGACTGGGAGCGGATGGAGTACCGGCCGCGCCGGCGGCCGTCCCTTCCCGCCGTCGAGATGCTCCGCGGCGTGCACGATTCCGGCCAGCGACTGCGCCGGGTCGTGGCCGGTGAGGGGCGCGAGAGCCGCTTTCTGTGGGATCTCTTGAGCCGCACCCTGGCGTATGCCGCGCGCCGCGTCCCGGAGATTGCCGACGACATTGTGAGCGTCGACCGGGCGACGCGCTGGGGTTACCGGTGGGAGATGGGCCCGTTCCAGACGTGGGACGCCCTGGATGTCGCCGGCATCGCCCGCCGTCTGGAGCAGGAGGGCCGCGAGGTCCCGACCACGGTGCGGGCGGTGCTCAGCCGCGGCGCAGGAACCTTCTACCGGTGGCGGGACGGCGGGGAGGAGCACTTCGATCCGCGGGAGGACACCTACCGCCCGCTGAAGCCGCCGCCGCGCACGGTGGCGCTGCACACGGTGAAGGCCCGCCGGCAGGTGGTCGCGTCCAACCCGGGGGCGAGCCTGCTTGATCTCGGCGACGGCGTCTCCTGTCTGGAGTTTCACTCCAGGCTGAACACCATCGGCGAGGACATTTTGGACATGCTGCGCCGCAGCCTCGACGAGGTGGACGCGCGCTTCGATGCGCTCGTCATCGGCAACGAGGCCGCCGACTTCTCGGCGGGCGCCAACCTGCTCCTGTTACTGATGCAGGCACAGGAGGGCAACTGGGTGGAGCTGGAGTGGGCGGTCCGCCGCTTTCAGAACCTGCTGGTGGAGGTCCGGTACTTCCCCAAGCCGGTGGTGGCCGCGCCGCGCGGCCGCACGCTGGCCGGCGGGTGCGAGATCTGTCTGGCCTGTCCCCACGTGCAGGCGGCCGGCGAGACCTACATGGGCCTGGTGGAGTCCGGGGCGGGTCTGATCCCCGCGGGCGGCGGCACGGCGGAGATGGCGTGGCGCGCCGCCGCGTGCGTGCCGTCCGGCGTGCCCGCCGACCTGCTGCCCTTCATGCGGTCGGCGTTCGAGACGGTCGCCATGGCCCGCGTCTCTACCTCCGCGCAGGAGGCGCGCCGGCTGGGCTTCCTGCGCGCCACCGACCGCATCACGCCCGGCGAGGACCACCTGCTCTTCGACGCGCGGCAGGCCGCGCTACGCCTCCTGGAAGATGGGTACGCGCCGCCGGCGCCGCGCCGGGTGCGCGTGGTCGGGGAGCGGGGCCGGGCGGCGCTGGAGGCGGCGATGTACAACCTGCGCGTCGGCGGGCACATCACAGAGTACGACGAGCACGTCGGTCGCCGGCTGGCGTACGTGATGACCGGCGGCCCGGCGCCGGAGGACGCCCAGGTCTCCGAGGCGCACCTGCTGGACCTGGAGCGGGAGGCATTCCTGAGCCTGCTGGGCGAGCCGCGCACGCAGGCGCGGATGGAGCATCTGCTTGAAACAGGGAGACCCTTGCGCAACTGAGCGGTCGAGGGAGGTAGAACCTTGCGCAGGACCGGCTCCGCCGGGTCCGAGCATCACTCAGGACACGTGGGACGCACAATCAGGAGAGGGGGAGGTATCGGAGGGGGAGAGAAGGTGCTCGCCCCCTCCGATAGAGGCGCGGATCCAGCACCTGCTGGAAACGGGGAGGCCGCTGCGCAATTGATGCGATGGCTCCCTCTCCCGTCTGGGGAGAGGGCCGGGGTGAGGGGGAGGATGGGCATGCGTGACGCCGTCATTGTCTCCGCCATCCGCACCGCGGTCGGCAAGGCGCCGCGGGGTGCGCTCAAGGACACGCGCCCCGACGAGATGGCGGCGGCGGTGATCCGCGAGGCACTGCGTCGTGTGGAGGGGCTCGCGCCGGAGGAGGTGGAGGATGTCATCCTGGGCTGCGCCATGCCGGAGGGCGAGCAGGGCCTCAACGTGGCTCGCATCGCCGCGCTGCGGGCGGGGCTCCCCGTCACGGTGCCGGCGCAGACCGTCAACCGCTTCTGCGCCTCCGGCCTGCAGGCGATCGCCATGGCCGCGGAGCGCATCATGAGCGGGTATGCCGACGTGATGGTGGCCGGCGGCACGGAGAGCATGAGCCTCATCCCGTCGGGCGGATCGAGGTTCGCGCCCAATCCGGAGCTTGTCGCGCGCCATCCGGAGGTCTTCACCTCCATGGGCCTCACCGCGGAGCACGTGGCGAAGCGCTTCGGCGTGAGCCGCGAGGCGCAGGACGCGTACGCGTTGGAGAGCCACCGCCGGGCCGCCGCGGCGACCCGGGAGGGACGGTTCGCGGAGGAGATTGTGCCGCTGGAGGTCACGCGGGTGGAGGTGGATGAGGACGGCAGGCCGCAGAGCCGGCCGGTGCGGTTCGAGGTGGACGAAGGCGTGCGCTATGATACCTCGCCCGAGGCCCTGGCCGGGCTGAAACCGGCCTTTGCCATCCAGGGCACGGTGACCGCGGGCAACTCCTCCCAGACCAGCGACGGCGCCGCGGCGGTGGTGCTCATGTCCGCGGAGCGCGCGGCGCGGCTGGGCGCGTGCCCGCTGGGGATCTTCCGCGGGTTCGCCGTGGCAGGTGTGCCGCCCGAGATCATGGGCATGGGCCCCGCGGAGGCGGTGCCGAAGGTCCTGCGCCGGGCCGGGCTGCGGCTCCAGGACATCGACCTGATCGAGTTGAATGAAGCCTTTGCCGCCCAGGTC
>JACQTN010000554.1 GCA_016210785.1 Armatimonadota bacterium | reverse complement strand
CGGCAGGGTTGGGTGCAGTGTCTTTACGCCACTCCACCCTGCTCCAAATATCCGGCGCATTCGCCGTGGAAACACAGAGCGGTCTCGCGTGCGCGCGGACCGCCCTCGCCGGCCTGGGTGCGCCCGGCGTGCCAGGCGCCGGAAACCGGGTTACGTCTGCTCCAGCTCCTCCAGCTTCTCCAGCAGCTCGTCGCGGGTCTCGCTCATGGCCTCCTTGCCGGCCTCCACGGCCCGGCGGAAGCGGCCCGACTTCTCTTCCAGCACGGTGCGGCCACGGGTCATCAGGTCGTCGGTGGTGGCGCGGAGCCGCTCCGCAGCCTCCTCCGCGCGCTCCCGGGCCCGGGTCTTGAGCTCGGCGCTGCGCTCCAGTATGCGCTCCCGAGTCTCGTCACCCGACGAGGGCGCCAGCAGCAGGGCCAGCGCCGCGCCCAGCAGGCCTCCGATCACCAGTCCGGCGGCGAAGTCCCGTCGATCCATCATCAGGCGTCCCTCCTCTGGTCATCCGGTTTCTGCCCCCGCAACAGGGTCTGCAACCCTTCTCTGATCCCTGCGACCAGGCCGGCGGCGGAGGCCACCTGGGGCACGATGACATCTCTGCCGACCTGGATGATCGACACGCGGATGCCGTCGATGGCCTTCACCAGCGCGTCCAGCAGCTCCTCCACCATCGCCAGCTTGCGCGACAGGTCCACGACCTGCGTGGAGGCCGCGCTCAGGTTGTTCACGGTGTCCCGCATGGTGCTCACCATCGGGATGACCTCGCCGCGCAGCTCCTCCAGCGTGCGCCGCGCCGTGGCGCCCAGCGGCACCGCCTGTGCCCGGACCTCCTCCACGGCCTGGCGGAGCGTCCCCACCAGCGGCAGTACCTCCTGGCGTGTTGCCTCCATGACCTGCCGGGCAGTCGCCACCGCCGGCAGGACCTCGCCCCGCACCTGCTCCAGGGTCTCGCGCGCTGTGGCCGCCAGCGCCGGCACCTCTGTGGCGAGCCGCTCCAGCAGACGCTCGGCCTGCGCGGCGGTGCGGCGCGCCTGGCGGAGCGTCGGGACCAGGACGCCCGCGACGACCAGACAGGCAAGGGCAATGACCGCGACGCTGGCTGGAATCACCCACTCCACGGCGTTCTCCCTCCGCTCACCCGACCCCAGTCACCCCACCGGCAGCGCTTCCTGGGCGTGGGAATTGAATCGCGCCCGCTCAGCCACCCCGCGAGCGCGCACGATGGTGCCGCCGCCCAGCACCACGTCGCCGTTGTAGAAGCAGACCGCCTGGCCCGGCGTGACGGCGCGCTGGGGCTCGTCGAAGCGCACGCGCACGCGCCCTCTGGGAAGCGGCGCCACCTCCGCCGGGATCTCGCGGGCAGCATGGCGGATGCGCGCGGTGCAGCGGCGCGGGTCGTCGAGGCTTTCCACGGCAATCCAGTTGACGCCGTCCGCCTCCAACTCGTCGGAGAGAAGTTCAGTCTCGCCGCCGACGATCACCGCGTTGCGCGAGGTGTCCAGCGCCACGACGTAGAAGGGACGCTCCGCGGCCAGGCCCAGCCCGCGCCGCTGCCCGACGGTGTACCCGGCCATCCCGCGGTGCTCGCCCAGCACCCGCCCGGACGTGTCCAGGATCGGCCCGGGCCGCATCGCCTCCGGGCGCAGGAAGCGGACCACCTCCCGGTAGTCGCCGCCCGGCACGAAGCAGATCTCCTGGCTGTCGGGCTTGTCGGCCACCGGAAGCCCCATCTCCCCGGCAATCCGACGCGTCCGCGCCTTGTCCAGTTCCCCCACCGGCAGCGTCAGGCGCGCCAGCTGACCCTGGGTGAGACCGTAGAGGACGTACCCTTGATCCTTGCGCGCGTCCGCGGCGCGCAGCAACAGGTAGCGGCCCCGGGTCTCGTCGTAGCGGACGCGCGCGTAGTGTCCCGTGGCGAGATAGTCAAACCCCAGCCCCAGCGCCTTGTTCAAGAGGAGAGAGAACTTCACCGCGCGGTTGCAGGCGATGCAGGGGTTGGGAGTTCTCCCCTCCGTGTACTCGTCGCAGAAGTAGTCGATGACCGCGCGCTGGAACTCCTCGCGCACGTTGAGGACGTAGTGGCGGATGCCCAGCCGGCGCGCCACGGCGCGCGCGTCCTCCACGGCGCCCACACCGCAGCACGCCTTCGCCGCCGCGTCGGTCTCGCCGGTGAGCCAGGCGGGCCACAGGTTCAGCGTAAACCCGATCACCTGGTGGCCCTGCGCCGCCAGGACGCCGGCCGCGACCGAACTGTCCACCCCGCCGCTCATGGCAACGGCAATCCGGGCCATCCGAAAAGTCCCTCCGAACAAACAAAGCCGCGTGGCTGAACGCCAGTCATGATGCGGCCCCCAGGCTCGACCCCATCATAACAAAGGCCCCAGGGGGTGTCAAACCGCACCTCCGCGCGGCGCTGATGCCGCGCATTGCGACACCCATGAGAGTGCTGATCGAGTCTTTCACCTCCCCTGCGGGGAGGAGAGAAACGGTTACTCTGCGGAGGGCTTGCCGCGGTCTCGGTAGCGCTTGACGCCCTGCCACCACTTCTCCAGGCGCCGGCGGATCTCCACCTCGTGCCCGGAGTCAGAGGGCTCGTAGTAGATGGAGTCCTGCAGGTTGTCGGGCAGGTACTGCTGCACGACGAAGCGGCCGGGATAGTCGTGCGCGTACCGGTATCCCTCACCGTGGCCCATCTGGGCCTTCACCTGGGAATGGCTGCTGTCGCGCAGGTGGCGCGGCACCGGCTCGGCCCGCCGTTGCTCCACGTCGTGCATCGCCCGGCCGATGGCCTCGACGACCGCGTTGCTCTTGGGCGCGGTGGCGATGTAAATGGCCGCCTCCGTCAGGGGGATGCGCGCCTCCGGCAGCCCCACGTACTCCACGGCGTGCGCCGCGGCCGTGGCTACCAATAGCGCCATGGGATCGGCCAGGCCCACGTCCTCCGCCGCATGCACCACCATCCGCCGCGCGATGAACCGCGGGTCCTCACCGGCGTACAGCATGCGGGCCAGCCAGTACACGGCCGCGTCGGGGTCGGAGCCGCGCATGCTCTTGATGAAGGCGGAGATGGCGTCGTAGTGGGCGTCGCCCTCCCGGTCGTAGAGGACGGCCCGGCGCTGGCTGGCCTCCTCTACCGCCGCCAGCGTCACGCGCCGCACGCCCTCCTGGGCCGGCGGCGTGGTCATGGCCGCCAGCTCCAGCAGGTTCAGGGCGACGCGCGCGTCGCCGTTGGCGACGTCCACCAGGTGGGCCAGGGCGTCCCCGTCCAGCGCGATCCGCACCCCTCCCAACCCCCGGCCCTCATCCGCCAGCGCCCGCGCGATGATGGTCTGCAGGTGCTCCGAGCGCAGCGGCTCCAGTTGAAAGACACGGGAGCGGGAGACCAGGGTGGCGTTGACCTCAAAGAAGGGGTTCTCGGTCGTGGCGCCGATCAGCACCACGGTCCCGTCCTCGACGTGCGGGAGCAGCACGTCCTGCTGCGCTTTGTTGAAGCGGTGGATCTCGTCAATGAAGAGGATCGTCCGCCGGTTGTGCAGAGCGTGGCGCTCCTTCGCCTCTTCGATGATCCGCTTGAGGTCCGCCACGCCCGCGGTCACCGCGTTCACGGGGGCGAAGTGGGAGTGGGTGAGGCGGGCGATGATGTGGGCGAGCGTCGTCTTGCCCGTGCCGGGCGGTCCCCACAGGACGAGGGAGGAAAGCTGGTCCGCCTCGATGGCTCGCCGCAGCAAGCGGCCGGGCCCGATCAGGTGCTCCTGGCCGACGAACTCGTCCAGCGAGTCCGGCCTCATCCTGGCCGCCAGCGGCGCCTCTTTCGCGCGCCGGTCGCGGGCGCTGTGGGCGAAGAGTTCCATGCTATTTAGTGTAGCACACGGCGCCCTCGCCCCGCCGCCGTGCAGCCCTGCGAGACTCGCGTGATCGCGCCCTACAGCCTCCGGCCCCACATCTCCGCGATGGAGGTGGCGGCCGGCACGCCGTCGGCGCGGCTCCGGCCTATTGCCGTGCCTGGGCCGGCGTCACCGAGATGGTCGCCGCGACCACGGTGCCATCGGCGCCCCGGGTGCCCCGCACGAAGACGCTCATCCCCGGCTTCAGGTCCGCGACCTTGATCAAGACGATCCGGTGGATCTCCGTCTCCTTCGGCACCTTGATGGTCGCCGTCCCTTCTTTGTGCTTCAGGTGAAGAGTCCGGCCTTCCACGCGGCTCACGTACTGGGTGACGATGGCGTTGGTCATGATGTTGCCCGACTCCATCGGCCACTGCCCTTCCCGGATCTGCCCTTTCAACTGCGGCGGGAAGATGTTGATGGATACCGCCACCAGTGACCCATCGGCTTCTTTCTTCGCGGTGACGGCCACGAAGTCGTCGCGCTTGATCTCCTCCAGCTTGGCCGCCACGCGGTTGGTGATCCGCGTCTCGGCGGTGGTCTTCACCTTGACCTGGCCGCCGCTTCTGGTGGTGAGGGTGATGCCGTCCGCCGCCACGGACTGGATCGTGCCCACCGTCCGCTCGGCGTCGTCGGGCGCCGCGCCGGCCGGAACTATGCCGGCTGCCAGCAGTCCCCATGCCAGCAGCACAACCGCCGCCGGCGCCGCTGCTGTCCGCTTCATCCCGATACCTCCCCCCGCGATTGCGTCCGGCGCCGAAGGCATCCACCCTCTGGCGCCGCTCTACACGACTGTCAGACGGCCGGGGCGGTCGCCGGGTTGGCCGCCGGCCGGATGCGCATCACCCCGCCTCGTCCGTACGCTGGAATGCGGCCCACACGATACCGGGCTCATCGGCCTCGTCGTCCACGCGGGACATCTGGGCGCTGCCCGACCACCGCCAGGCGGGATCCTGCAGATGCGCCTCCATGTTCGCCAGCGCGTCCACCCGCTCCGGCGGTCCCGCCACCACCGCGTAGAACAGGCACGGACGCCCGGCGCGCTGCCCCGTGAGCGTGACGAGCCACACCTCCATGAGTCATCAACTTCGGCAGGAGTGACCGCGTACCCTGTCAGGAGAACCCGGTCCGTCGCCGAACAAAAAGAGCAGCTCCCCATTGTGCCGTGGTACCGCAGTTCCCGAACCTGCACTCGGCAGGTGGGTGCCCCCCTGCGCGGTTTCCGGACTCCCCCTCGTTGCCTCAGAGGCATGCCTTCCGCGCGCAGAGCCGGGCTCCCTGTGTTGAGGTGTTGGCTCGGAACTACGGGTATGCTCACGCACACCGCAGGGAGCTGCGCCCACATCATAGCACAGAGCCGGCCCATTCTCAACGCGGCAAGTCAAAGGTAGGGTGGAGTGTCTTTGCGCCACTCCACCCTTCTCCAAGTGTCCGACGTGGGGAGGGTCTTGCCCTCCCCCCGACCCCCACCCGCGTCGGTGCGGGTACCGGAATATCTAGTGATGCTCGGACCCGGCCAAGCCGGTCCTGCGCATGAATGACGCATGACATTTCCGCGACGCGCTCCCAGAAGTATCTCACACCCTCTGCGCGGCCTGCCCGGCCGGGCGCCAGCGCAGCAGCCGCCGCTCCAGCCAGGAGACCGCCACGTCCATCAACACCACCACGATGAGGAGGCTGCCGATGCCGGCGAAGACCGTCGCCGTCTCGTACCGGGAACTGGCCGCGTTGATCAGGTAGCCGAGGCCGCGGTTGCTGCTGATGAACTCGCCCACCACGGCGCCGATCATGGCCGACGGGATCGTGAGGCGCAGCGCGGCGATGATGAAGGGCACGCTGGCGGGCAGGACAATCTTGGCCAGGAGGTCGCGGGGCGCCGCTCCCATGACCCGCGCCACGCTCACCAGCGACGGGCTGACGCTGCGCACGCCGGCCACCGTGTTCAGGAAGACGATGAAGAAGACGAAGAGCGAGGCCAGCAGGATCTTGGGCAGCAGCCCGAGGCCGAACCAGATGATGATCAGCGGGGCGAGGGCGATCTTGGGGATGGCGTAGAAGGCGATCAGGAACGGCTGGGTGACCCGGTGCAGCCGGGGGGTGAGGGCCACGGCCAGCGCGGCGAGCAGCCCCAGCGTCACGCCGATGGCGTACCCGGCCACGGTCTCCAGCAGCGTGAACCGGACGTGGT
>JACQTN010000094.1 GCA_016210785.1 Armatimonadota bacterium | reverse complement strand
GGGGAGGACGATACGGTCAACGCCTTTGCCCCAGATCAACGCCTCCAGATCTTTCTCGAACCGGGTGTCGTAGAACACGATGGCGGCCAGCCGGTCGGCGTCCAGCGTGGCGACCGACAACTCCATGCGGCCCCGCGTGACCCGCGCGATCTCCTCGCGCAGGCTGCCGATGTCCTGCTCCCAGCGCTTCTCCAAAATGAGTCCGACCATGGCCCAGTCCACGCGATGGGCAAAGGCATACTTGATGGAGAGGAAGGCTTCCACCAGCCGCTCGTAGTGCGGCAGCATGCGCAGGTCATCCCGCAGATGGGCCAGGTGATCCCGCAGGTGATGCAGATCCTGGATCAGCGTGGTGAAGCGAGCATGGAGGGCGTCGGTCGGTTCCCGTCCGGCCATCGCCACACGGTCGGAGAGAGGTTCGCGGGCTTCCGGGCCCAGCAGATCGTCTATCGCGGTCACCATGGCCTCCAGGCGGGTACGGTCACGGTCAGCGTCCTCGCTGAGCCGGACTCTCGCCAGGCGGCCGCGCAGCGGGGCCGGGACGTCCGCCATGGGCGTGATGTGGAGGACACCCCGTTCGTGAAGGAAGGCCAGGACCCGCGGGAAGACTTCTTTGAGGGCGACGATCTCGACACGGTGCATGGGGAGGATCATGACGGATGCTCCCCCACCACCATGTCCACCACCGCCCGGATCGCGTCGGGCAGGCGCGCCTCCACGCGTTGGCGGAGCGCTGTCAATGCGACGGCGCCCTCCGCGGCGATCTCCTCCACGGTCCGGGCGCCGGTGGCGACCGCCTCGTCGTAGGCGGCCTTCTCAGCGTCGGCGATGCCGGCGCGCGCCTCCCTGACCGCCTCGCCGCCAGCATGGCTTCGATTTCCTGCTCCACTTCGGCGATGAGGGGGAGAAGCGAGTCCCGGTCGGCCGCCATGCTTCGTGACCACCTCTCGCGGGCCGCAGACCCATGAGCTGGCCTGAGGTCGAGCCCGCAAACAGCCCATGAGCCAGAGACATTGTACGGAGCGCGGAAGTCTATCATGCATCGGGCGGGCAGATTATCTTGCCTGCGGGCAGATTGTCTTGCCTGCCTTACCGGCCCGAGGCGCGGCACGATCCCGCATTGTCTCGGCCGGCGGCGCCGACACCACGGCAGAAAGCGCGGGCGCGCGTGGCAGGGGTAAAATAGGTTCCCGACCCGATCCCAACCCGGGTGACCGGCGCCTACCATGCATGTGCGGTACCATCGAGTCGGACCCCGGAGGTGCAGCATGGACCTTCCGGCGGCCGGGCAGGAACGGGTCAGCCGTCGAAGGCTGCTGGGGGCAGGCATCCTGGCAGCGGGCCTGGCGATGGCTTCTTCCCTCCTCGCCCTGGCCGGACGGTTCCTCCTCCAGTTCACGGGACGAGAGCCTCGCCGGCAGTGGGTTGACCTCGGCGTCCTCGCCTCCTTCCCGGACGGCGCCACGACGGCGCGGCTCTACTCCGCGCCGGGGGACGGCGAGACGCCACCGCGCCCGCGGCGGGTGTACGTGGTGCGCCGCGGCCTCCAGGTGACTGTGTTTGACCCCACGTGCACGCACCTGGGATGCCTGAGCCACTGGCAGGATCCCGCCCAGGTCTTCTTCTGCCCGTGCCACGGCTCGGCGTTTGACCCGGAAGGTCGCGTCATCGCGGGCCCGGCGCCGCGCCCCCTGGAACAACTGCGCGCCGAGATCCGCGGCGGCCACCTCTACGTGCTGGGGGCATGAGACAGTGCCCGGGAGAACCGCTCGTCACGACCCGGACTCCCCCCTCACCCTACCCTCTCCCCAGGCGGGAGAGGGGTAAGAGGTATCCGTATGGAGCCGAAGACGGACGCCGGAGCCGCCCTGGTCGATGCCCTGCGGGGACTCCTGCGCAAGCCCATCGGCCCGTCGGTGGGCTGGCTGCACACCCTGGGAAGCCTCAGCCTGGCGCTCTTCCTGTTGCAGGTCGCAACCGGCGTTCTGCTCGCCATGGTGTACATCCCCTCCCCTGACCACGCCCACACCACGGTGCGCGCATTGATGGCGAGCTCCGCCGGCCGGATGGTGCGCGGCCTGCACTTCTGGGGCGCGACCTTCATGGTGGTCGCGGTGACCCTGCACATGCTGCGGGTACTCGTCCTGGGTGCCTACAAGCGTCCCCGGCACTGGACCTGGGCGTACGGAGTCGGACTGCTGTTCATCACCCTGGGCTTTGGGTTCACGGGCTACCTGCTGCCGTGGGACCAGAAGGCGTTCTGGGCGACGACGGTGGGGACTTACATGGCCGGCACGGTGCCGGCGGTGGGCCCGTTGCTGATGGCGCTCATCCGCGGCGCCGCCGACGTGGGCGCCGCGACCCTGTCGCGGTTCTACGCGCTGCACACCCTGGTCTTCCCCCTGCTGCTCGCAGGCCTGATCGCCGTGCACCTCTACCTGGTCCAGGTCCACGGCATCGCCGAGGATGAGCCGTCCGACCCACGCTTGGCCCGTCCGTTTGTTCCCGACCACCTGGCGAAAGATGCCGCCGTGACCCTGGTGGCCTTCGCGGCGCTGCTGGTGCTGGCCGCACTGATGCCGCCCCACCTGGAGGCCGTGGCGGATCCGCTCGACGAGACCTATCTCCCCAAGCCGGAGTGGTATTTCTACTTCTACTATGAGTTGCTGAAGCTGTTCATGGGCCCGTGGCTGATCGCCGGCACCGTCGTCCTGCCGGTGCTGGCGACCCTGGTCTTGCTCGCGCTCCCCCTGCTGGACCGCGCGCCGGTGACGAATCCCCATTACCGGCCCGTCGCCCTGGCCATCATCGTGGCGATCGTGGCCACCGTAGCGTATCTCACCAGCGTCACCGCCACGTCCACGCCGCGCCCCAGGACCTTCAAGGTGGCCGAGGGACGCGTGACCCCGCAGGTCCTCAGGGGCATCCAGGTGTACGACCGCCTGGGCTGCGCGTCGTGCCACAGCATCCAGGGTGCGGGTATGAAGTCTGCGCCGGACCTGTGGCGCGTCGGCGCCAGGCGCAGCTCCGAGTGGATCGCCCAGTTGCTGCAGGACCCGCAGAAGGCGCTCCCGGGCACCGTGATGTTCAGGTACAGGCTCTCGGAGGACGAGCTGCAGGCCCTGGTGGCCTATCTGGCGTCGCTGGACCTGGAGCGCCACAGGCCTGTCGAGGTTCTCCCCACGTGGCGCGAGCCCAAGGAGGGTACGCGATGATCCCCCTGCCCGCGGATGAGGTGGAGACGAGGCCGGCGTCCGGCCCCTGGCACGTGTTGCGCACCGAGCCCGCCCTCAACCCCCACGTGGGGATGTGGACCTGGCTGATCCAGCGTGTCACGGCCCTGGCGCTGGTGGCCTTCATCGCTGTGCATCTCGTCTGGCCTTACAGCGTCCTGTTCCAGTTCCTCCTGCTGGCCGCCGCGGTCACCCACGTGGCCCTGGGGCTGCGGGTGATCCTGGTGGACTTCGGCGTGAACCCGCGCGCACAGCAGGTGCTGGCCGGCGTCCTGGCGGCGGTGGGGCTCGTGGTGCTGCTGGTCGTCGCGCGGACCCTGATGATCCTGTAGAGCGATCCATGCGCGTGCACGACGTGGTGATCGTGGGAGCAGGCCTCGCCGGGCTGCGGGCGGCGGTCGCCGCGGCCGAGGCAGGGGTGGATGTCGCCGTGGTCTCCAAGGTGTATCCGGTGCGGTCGCACTCGGGGGCGGCCCAGGGCGGCATCAACGCGGCCCTGGCCAGCATCCCGGAGAACGCCGACGACACGTGGGAGAAGCACGCCTACGATACGGTGAAGGGCAGCGATTTCCTGGCCGACCAGGACGCGGTGGAGATCCTGTGCCGGGAGGCGCCGCTGCGCATCGTGGAGCTGGAACGATGGGGCGTCCCCTTCAGCCGCACGCCCGAGGGGCGGATCGACCAGCGCCCGTTTGGCGGGGCCGGGTTCCCGCGCACCTGCTACGCGGCCGACCGGACCGGCATGTACATCATGCACGCCCTCTACCAGCGCTGCCTGCGGGCCCGCGGCGAGGGCCGCCCCATCACCTTCTACGACGAGCACTTCGTCACGGCGTGCGTGGTGGACGACGGCCGCTGCCGGGGCGTCATCGCCCTCGACCTGCGCAGCGGGGCGCCCGTGGCCATCGCCGGCCGCGCCGTGCTGTTCGCCACCGGCGGGCTGGGGCGCACCTTCGGGAGGACGACCAACGCCCTGATCTCCACGGGCCTGGGCGTGATCCTTCCCTATCGCGCGGGAGCGCTCCTCAAGGACATGGAGTTCATCCAGTTCCACCCCACCACCCTGATCGGCAGCAACATCCTCATGACCGAGGGCGCGCGGGGCGAGGGTGGATACCTGGTCAACGGCAAAGGCGAGCGGTTCATGGGAAGGTACGCGCCCAAGGCCATGGAGCTGGCGCCTCGCGACATCGTGTCCCGCTCCATCATGACCGAGATCAGCGAGGGACGCGGCGTCGGCGGGCAGCCCTACGTCCACCTGGATATCCGACACCTGGGAAGGCGGCGGATCATGGAGCGCCTCCCCGGCATCCGCGAGATCTGCCTGGACTTTCTCGGCATCGAACCCATTGCCGAGCCGATCCCCATCCAGCCGGGGCAGCACTACGCCATGGGCGGCGTGGACACCGACACATGGGGCCAGACCGCCGTGCCCGGCCTGTTGGCCGCGGGGGAGTGCGCGTGCGTCAGCGTGCACGGCGCCAACCGGCTGGGCGGGAACTCGCTGTTGGAGTGCGTGGTCTTCGGGGCGCGGGTAGGGGAGCGCGCGGCGGCCCTGGCGCCGGAGATGTCCTTC
The DNA here is from genome assembly GCA_016210785.1 of Armatimonadota bacterium. Classification (GTDB taxonomy): domain Bacteria; phylum Sysuimicrobiota; class Sysuimicrobiia; order Sysuimicrobiales; family JACQTN01; genus JACQTN01. Next base: position 2 of record JACQTN010000094.1, on the reverse strand, counting down.
CC
>JACQTN010000561.1 GCA_016210785.1 Armatimonadota bacterium | reverse complement strand
GGGGCCGGCCCAGGGTCGGCCGGCTCTTCTTCCGCTACTTCGCCGACGTGAACACGCTGCTGACCAACCTGCTGGCCGGGGCCGTGGACGCGTCCGGCCCGGCGCCGTCGGGCATCTTCTTCGGCCAGGGCCTGCAGCTCGAAGAACTTATCGCCCAGGGACGGGCGCCGGGCCTGGTGGTGAAGTTTGGGCCGACGACGGTCTTCGACGCCCTCGTGCTGAACCATGACGTCCCGTTCTTCCGGGACCGGAGAGTCCGCCAGGCCCTGGCCCACGCGACGGATCGGGAGAGCATCTCGCAGGCGCTCTTCAAGGGAAAGCAGCCGGTCGCCCACAGCTTCATCTCCTCGCACTTCCCCGGTTACCTGCAGAGCATCCGCAAGTATCCCTACGATCTCGACCGGGCCAGGGCGCTGCTGCAGGAGGCGGGGTACACCATGGGATCAGACGGGGTCCTGCGGGCGCCCGACGGGAGCCGGTTCAGCGTCGTGTTCACCGTGGCCACCGGGAACCGCGACCGCGAGCGCGCCCAGCAGGTGATCCGGGAGAACTGGCGGCGCATCGGCGTGGAGGCCGTGATCCAGAACCTGCCGTCGCGGGTCATCTCCGCCGAGATGTACTTCCAGCGCCGATACAGGGGACTCCTGATCAACAGCCACTCCGCCAACGCCGACTACAGCAACGCCGACCGGTTCTTTGCCTCGTGGGAGGTGCGGCCCGTGGGCGAGTCCAGCCGCAACGTCCTCGGCTACCGCAACGCCCGCATGGACGAGCTGATCCGGCAGTACCTCCAGGAGCCGGACGAGGCGAAGCGGATGCGGAAGCTGCAGGAGTGGCAAGCCTTTTTCGCTGAGGAACTGCCGCTGATCCCGCTGTACGCGTGGACGGCGGCGTGGGCGTACAAAGAGGGGCTGGAGAACTTCCAGCCCACCGGGACCTCCGGGATCCCCAGTCCCTTCACCTGGAACGCGCATCTGTGGCAGTGGCGCAAGTAGATGGACGCGTCGAGACTGGGCCTCAGCCTTCCCAATCGGGGCGTCCTCTTCGGCGCCATCACGGTTCCCCAGATCCTGGCACTCAGCGAGGCCGCCGACCGCGCCGGGTGCTTCAACTCGGTCTGGGTGGGCGACAGCATCCTCACCAAGCCCCGGCTGGAGGCCCTGATGCTGCTGGCCACCATTGCGGGGCGCACCGGGCGGGTGCGCCTGGGGCCGGCCTGCCTGGCCAGCTTTCCCCTGCGCAATCCCGTCATCCTCGCCTACCAGTGGGCCAGCCTGGACGTGATCAGCAACGGGCGCGCCGTCATGGTCGCCTGCATCGGTGCCACCCACACCGCGGGGGCCCGGTTCGCGAAGGAGTACGCCACGCTAGGCGTGGACCCGCGCCAGCGGGTGCGCCGCCTGGAGGAAGGCATCGAGGCCATGCGCCTGTTGTGGAGCCAGGAGAACGCCAGCTACCACGGGCGCTTCGTGAACTTCGACGAGGTAACCCTGGAACCGCGGCCTGTCCAGCGCCCGGCGCCGCCCATCTGGATCGCCAGCAACCCGCGGCGGGTGAAGGCGGGACCGGAGGTGATCCATCGGATGTTCGACCGCGTGGGGCGTTTGGCCGACGGGTGGATGACCGCCGCGGTGACGCCCCGGGAGTTCGCCGAGGACTGGGCGCAGGTCCAGGCGGCGGCCCGCCGGCACGGACGCGATCCGGCGGCGATGGAGTCGGCGATCCATCACATGGTGAACATCGGCGACGATGCGGAGGCCGCCTACCAGGAGGGTAAGCGGTTTCTCGACACGTACTACACCACCGACTACGCGCGCGAGTTCCTGGAGGGGTTCCTGGCGTACGGGCCGCCGGAGCGGGTGGCCGAGAAGCTCACGGCGTTCCTGCGCGCGGGAATCGGGACGGTGATCGTGCGGCTGGCGTCGTGGGACCCCACGGCGCAGATGACGCGGCTGCTGGATGAAGTGGTCCCCCGGGTTGAGGCGGGATAGCCGCTTCCGTTCATGCAGAGCCCGTCGAAGCACGGAGCCTCGCACACCTGTCACGCTCCGCCCTTCGACACGCTCAGGGCGAACGCATTCCCGAGACGCGCTGCCAGGGGAGGCGAGGAGAGGTGATCATCGACGCGCACGCCCACATCGGCGATCGGGTGGGCATCTGGGGGCGCAAGCGGCACGCTCCCGATGAGCACGTCAGGCTCTTGGATGCCAGCGGCATCGACAAGTCGGTGGTGTTCTCCGTCTCCAGCGGGCTGCTCGCGCCGCAGGACTTCGTGGCGGCCAACGACTACGTGATCAACGGGGTCCGGGAGTTCCCTGGCCGTCTCATCGGGTTCTGCATGGTGAACCCGATGCACGGGCCCGCCGCGATTGAAGAGATCCGCCGCACCCTGGACGGCCACGGGCTGAGAGGCATCAAGCTGCATCCCCCGCTGCACGGGTTCTACTTCGCCGACAGCCCCTTCGTCTACCCCGTCGTGGAAGAGGCGATCAGGCGCGACGTGCCCATCACGTTTCACACCGACTTCAACAGCCTCTGCTCCAGCCCGTACCAGGTGTGCGGCCTGGCCCGGAGGTATCCGGAGGCGAAGCTGATCCTGGCCCACATGGGGCTCGATCCCCAGATCATGCGGGAGCTGTACCCGCTGGTCGCCGAGTTCAAGAATGTCTACCTGGACACCTCCGCCACGCCCGACAGCCCCAAGACGGTGATCGCGCTCCCCGTGGAGCGCCTGGGCGCGGGCCGGCTGCTCATGGGGTCGGACGCGCCCGGCATGGATCCGCGGCTGGCTGTGATGAAGGTGCGGCTGGCGGGATTGTCGCCGGTCGACGAGGCGGCGGTTCTGGGAGGCAACGTCGCCCGGTTGCTAAAGCTCGGGTAGAGGGGGCGGCCGGAACCCTCCCGCCGCGTCTTCGAAGAGCGCCGCAACCGCCAGGAGGGTCTCCTCCTCGAAGTGCCGGCCCACCAGCTGCAGCCCGACCGGCAGCCCCTCCGCGTCGAACCCGCACGGCACCGAGATGGCGGGGTGGCCCGTGGCGTTAAACATCCACGCGTTGACGATGTGCAGGTCGTAAACCTCCCGCTCGCCGCCGTTCCAGGGCAGGGTCGGCCTGTCGAACGGCTGGGCGACGATGGGGACCGTGGGGAGCGCCAGGAGATCGTAGCGCTCAAAGACGGCGGCGTACGCCTGCCGCAGGCGCGCCGCGTCTTCCGCCGCGTACCGCTGGACTTTCCTCCGCCTCCTGTGGAGGCTGTTTCTCACGTACGCGAAGTACGCGCGGCCCTCGGGCGTGGCCTCGTCGTAGGCTTCCCAGTCCTCCAGCGACGTGAGATCGAACCACAACGACTCGCTGAATGCGGGGAGTGCGATCTGCTCGATCACCATCTCTGCGCTCGACACCGCGTGCACCGTGGCCTCTACCGCGCGCCGGACCTCGGGCTCGGCCCCCAGCGGTCCTCCGTCCGCGGCCCAGCCGATGCGGAGCGCACGCGGCGGCTTCTTCCCCAGGCCGGCCGCGAAGTTGGGCACCGGACGATCGGCGGACGTAGGATCATCCGGATCGTGGCCCGCCAGGACCGACAGCAGGAGGGCGGCGTCCTCCACCGTGCGGGTGAGAGGGCCCACGTGCTCCAGCGCCGTGCCCAGCCCGAAGATGTCTCCGCGCTGGCTCACCCGGCCGAAGGTGGGTTTGAGCCCGACCACGCCCGTGAGCGCCGCGGGGATGCGGATCGATCCTCCCAGGTCGGTCCCCACGCTCGCGTAGCCCATCCCCAAAGCGATCGATACTGCCGACCCGCTGCTGGACCCTCCCGGCGTCCGGCCGCGGTTCCACGGATTCCGGGGCGGCTCGATCCGCTCGTCCGACCCGGACCCGGTGGCCATGCCACTCCCCACGTTGGTCTTTCCCAGGATGATCGCGCCCGCGTCGCGCAGGCGCCGGACGCACGTCGCGTCGTCGAGATCCGGCACGTAGTCGCGGAGCAGCGCCGAGCCCACGGTAGTCGGCGTCCCGCGCATCGCGAACGCATCTTTGATGTTGACGGGCACCCCGTGCAGCGGACCCTGCGCCCGGCCGTCGCGGATGGCGTCGTCGGCCTGGACGGCCTGCGCCATCGCGTCGTCGCCCAGCACCGTGATGTAGGCGCGGTACACGGCGTCCAGCGCCTCGATGCGGTCCAGACAGGCCTCCACGATCTCGCGCGCCGAGACATCCCCAGTGCGGATGAGCGCGGCGATCTCGGCGGCCGATGCGCGCGCGAGCAGTTCCTTGATCCGACTCATGCCTGGCGATGCACCTCGATGATCCGGCCTCTTCGCGGGATTGGGCGCCCCGCGCGTCGTACAAACCTTCGACAGGCGCGGGGCACACATCCTCCAGCGCATCGTCGTGCGATGTGCCACGTCGCTTGAGCGGGGCCGTCCGCGCCAGGCGGAGTTTCCGGGCCGCCGGGCGAAAACACTCCTGGAGGTCCATCCGCCCATGCCCAACATCGCCATCGTCGGCGCCGGGATCATCGGGTTGTGGTGCGCGTACGAGCTGGGACGGCGCGGCGCCCGCGTGACCGTCATTGACAAGGGAACGCCGGGCGACGGCTGCTCGTCCGGCAACACCGGGTGGATCGTCCCCTCGTTCTCGGGGCCGATCGCGGCGCCAGGCCTGGTGGGCACGTCGCTCCGGTGGATGCTCAGCCGGGACAGCCCGCTCTACATCAGGCCGGCGGCCATGCCGCGCCTGGCGGGCTGGCTCCTGCGGTTCCGGCGGCACTGCAACGCGCGGGACTACCAGCGCGGGCTGAAGGCCGTGGCGGAGCTGGGCCGCCCCACCATGGCGCTGTTCGACGCGCTGCGGGCGGACGGCGTGCCGTTCGAGATGCATCATCAGGGCGTGCTCTTCGTGGTTCTGACGCGCCGCACCATGGACCACGTCCGCGCCGATCTCGATCGCATGCAACCCTACGGGTACGCGCCGCCGAACGTGCTGAGCGGCGACGAGGTACGGGATCTGGAACCCACGCTGCGCACCGAGGTGGCCGGCGGCGTCCTTGTCGAGGAGGAGCGCCACGTCCGGCCGGAGACGCTCGTGGCCGGCCTGGTGCGGCGACTGGACGAGTTGGGCGTCACCGTCAGAGCGGGAGTGGAGGTTACCGGCGCCCGCCGTCGGGGCCGGGCCGTGGTCGCGCTCAGCACTGCGGGGATGGGCGAGATCGAGGCGGACCACTTCCTGCTGGCCGCCGGCGCCTGGTCGGGAGAAGTGGGCCGCCGGTTCGGGCTCCGGCTGCCGGTTCAGGCCGGCAAAGGGTACAGCATCACGCTGCACGACCCCGCGCTGGCGCTCCATCGCGCGCTGTACCTGGATGAGGCGAAGGTCGCCTGCAGTGCGTTCCAGGGAGGGCTCCGGCTTGCTGGCACCATGGAGCTGTCCGGCGTCAACGACACCGTGGATACCCGGAGGATCGACGCCATCCGCCGTGGTGCGGACCGGTACTTCACCCGATGGCATCACGGGGAGCGGGAGACGGTGTGGATGGGGATGCGCCCGCTCACCCCGGACGGGCTTCCCGTGATCGGGCCGGCGCCGGGTTGCGAGAACCTGTTCGTGGCCACGGGGCACGCCATGCTCGGCGTGACGCTGGCCCCTGCCACCGCGCGCGTGCTCGCCGATCTCATCCTTGGGCAGGAGGTCGGGGTCGACCTGGCGCCCTTCGCCCCCGGACGTTTCGCGGGCGCGGGCTGACCGAGCGGTCCGCCGCGTGCGCGTCATCGTCGGCCCGTCACCGTCGTGCTGATCTGGACCCTCGCGCGGTGGGGCGCCGCATCCGCGCGCGGCGAGAGGGACGCGCCGGTCGCGGTGCGAACTACAGAAGCCATGCTCGCGCGTCGCGCGTGTTGCGGAGGAGGCAGATGGTGGGCAGACCGGTCATCGTGATCGCGGCACTGCTGTTCCTGGGTCTTGCCGGTCTCGGAGGGACGAGTCCCGCCGATCAGTACACGCCCGTCGCGATGTCGGTGCTCGCGGTACCCTCGCCCGTGAAGGGCACCGACGGGTGGTTCCACCTGGCGTACGAACTCCTGCTGGTCAACGCCGGCACGACGAACGCGAGGGTGGAGCGGATCGAGGCACTGCGGCCCGGGACTTCGCGCGCGCTGAGGGTGCTGTCCGGGGTGAAGGTGGAGTCCGCGGTGAAGGTGCTCGGCAGCAATGAGCCCGCGGCGGCGCTGGCGCCGGGTCAGATGGGATACGTGAACATGGACGTGACCTTCAGGATGCCTCGCGAGGTCCCCGGCGCGCTGGTTCACCGGATCGTCTTCGTGCCGGAGCGGCCGACGCAGGGGCTGGTGCCACCGCCGCGCGTGGTGCAGACCGGAGCCGCCATCCGCGTCGACCGCCGGCCCCCGATCATCCTGGGGTCGCCCGTGCGGGCCGGTCGCAACTTGCTGAACCATTGGCCGGCGACTCCGTGGGATCCTCGCCGCGTTCTGGAGCTCGTCGTGTAGATGGACATCCCGGTACTGGTCCCGCTGGAGCTGTTCTTGGCCGGCCTGATCATCTTCGCCGCCGCCGTCATCAAGGGCACCGTGGGGATGGGGTTTCCGCTGGTGGCCGTGCCGCTGGTGGCGAGCCTGATGGGGCCGCGTCCCGCCGTGGTGATCGTGGCCATCCCCGCGCTGCTGAGCAACGCCTACCTGGTGTTTCAGGGCGGCGCTTCCGACCGGCGGGGCCGCGAGTTCGCCTGGCTGCTCGCCGGCCTCGTCGTCGGCACGGTTCTCGGAGCGCGCGCCATGCGGGGGCTCGACGCCAGGTGGCTCTCGGTGATCCTGGGGACGGTCGCGACGGTGTATGCGCTCATCGCGCTCGTCTGGGTGACGGCGAGACTGCCCGGCATCTCGACGCCGGCGATGAAGGTCGGCGTGGGCGCGGTCGCGGGGTTGCTCGGAGGGACCACTGCCGTCTTCGGCCCCGTGCTGGCCAGTTATCTGGACGGGCTTCGGCTGGCCAAGGACGAGTTTGTCTTCTGGATCACCGTGTTCTTCAGCGTGGGCGGCGTCGTGCAGGTCGGGACGTACCTCCACCTGGGCATGTACCGGGGTAGCGGCCTGACGTTGGCGCTGCTGCTGTGCGTGCCCATGCTCGTGGGCACGTGGGCCGGCATCCGCCTGCGGACCCGGTGCTCCGCGGCGGGGTTCCGGACCTTCGTGCTGCTGGTGATCATGACCTCGGGGTTGAACCTGATCGTGCGCGCGCTCTGAAACTGAGTGGGTCGTGCCAGACGAGGAAACTCCTTGTAGAGAGAAGCGGACGCTCAGAAGCTGAAGGAGAGGGGAACCATGGACAAGCCCACGGTGCACGTGATCACCACGGGAGGGACTATCGGCGGGAAGTTGCAGGTCACGGGGGAAGTGGCCCCCGGGCTCACCCCGGAGGAGTTGCTGGCCCGCATCCCTCAGGCGACCAGCTACGCCCGCGTTACGGTTGAGGACCTGCTCAAAGTTCCCAGTACCCTCATGGGGTTCTCCGAGATGCTGACGCTGGCCCGCCGCGCCAAAGAGACGCTGTCTCGCCCCGACGTGGCCGGCGTCGCGATCACCCACGGCACGGCGACCATGGAGCAGAGCGCGTACTTCCTGGACGTGGCGCTGGGCGAGGGGAAGCCGGTGGTCTTCACCGGCGCCATGCGCAACCCGACCCTGCCCGGCGACGACGGCCCCATGAACCTGCTCCACGCCATCCTGGTTGCCGCCAGCCCGCGCTCCGCGGGGCTCGGCGTGCTGGTGGTGATGGGTGGCATCATCCATGGCGCGCGGGACGTGACCAAGACCTACTCCGGGCACATTCCCGGGTTCCAGTCGCCGGAGTTCGGGCCCCTGGGTTCGGTGGACGAGGACAACGTGTTCTACGCGCGCCGGCCCTTCCGCCGCATCCCCGGGGTGATGCCGGAGCGCATCACCGCGCAGGTGGAGCGGATCCCGTCCGCAGCCGGGTCGTCGGACCTGCTGCTGCGGGCGGCGGTCGACGCGGGCGTGGGCGGCGTGGTGGTGGAGGCCGGGCGTCTCACCATGCCGCAGGTGGAGCTGCTGGAACGCGGCATGGCCGGGGGCATGACGGTGGTGATCGCCAACCCGTTTCCCATGGGGCGGCTGGCGCGCGGCACCTACCGGCACGCTGGCGGCGAGGCCGACCTGTTGCACCGCGGGATGATCTTCGCAGGGACCAGCGGCTTGAAGGCGCGGGTGAAGCTGACCGCGCTGCTCAGC
>JACQTN010000093.1 GCA_016210785.1 Armatimonadota bacterium | reverse complement strand
TACCATGCCCAGGTCGCCGTGGCGCAGGTAGGCGTCGTCCAGCGCCTCGTCGGTCCACCCGGACAGCTCCCGCACGATCTCCACCAGCGCGGACCACCCCACGTTGAGCTTGCGGGGATCGCCGGCGGGAAACGGGGCCCCGGTCAGGAAGGTGCATGCGGTGCGGAGGTCGTCGTCATCGAGGGTGTGAAAGTACTCCGCCAGGCGGGCGGTCTTCTCCAGCCTGCGGGTGGTCTGGGAGACGGCCAGCAGCGTCTCGGCGAGGCCTTGGAAGGACGCGCTGTCCTGCATGATGCGCGACGCGCTCAGGCCGGAGGCCGCACGAAGTCCCCCAGGGGGCGCACCGCGACGCCCGCCGCCTCCAGCGCGACCCGCAGTTTCGGCAGCGCCACCGCGGACGGCTCGTGATCCCCATGCAGGCAGATGGTATCCACCCGCACCTCGATCATCGTCCCATCCACCGCCGCCACGCGGCCGGCGCGCACCGCCTCTACGGCTCGCCGGCACATGGCCTCGGGATCATTCAGCACCGCCTCCGGCAGCCGCCGGCTGAGCAGCGTGCCGTCGGCCTTGTAGGCGTTGTCCAGGAAGAACTCGCGCGCCGCGGGCGCGCCGGCCGCCGCCGCCTGCGCGAACAGGCGAGAGTGCGGGGTGGTGACGATGGCGAGCGGCGGGACAAAGCGTTTCGTGGCGGCGACGATCGCCGCGGCCACAAGGTCGTCCACCTCCGCGGCGTGGTAGAGGGCGCCGTGGGGTTTCACGTGCTGCAACCGTGACCCCAGCGCCTCCACCATGCCCTTCACCACGGCCACCTGGTACAGCACCGTGTCCTCGATCTCCCGTGGCGTCATGTCCATGCGCCGCCGGCCGAAGCCCAGCAGGTCCGGGTAGCCCGGGTGGGCGCCGATGGCCACGCCGTGCCCGGCCAGCAGTTCGATGGTGCGGCGCAGCGTGCCCGGGTCGCTGGCATGCACGCCGCAGGCGATGTGGGCGGAGGTCAGGTACGGGGCGATCTCCTCGTCCCGCCCCCTCGTCCACACGCCGAACGACTCGCCCATGTCGGCGGCGATGTCCACGGTGCGGGTCGGCAAAGCCACGGGAGCGCCAGCCTCCCTGTCGGGGTGCGCGCGGGGCGCGGGATTGAGTAGCGGTTTCATGACGGCGCCGCCGATGTCCTGCCGGCGTCGGGTCTCTGCCGCCGCGTGTCCGTGAAGGACTCCCGCGCGGAACCGCCAACGATAGGAACTGCACAGGAGGAACTGTACCGACTCTTCCGAAGGAGGCATCCGATCCGATGACCGCAGACGTGGGGCAGCCCGCCCCAGACTTCACCCTCCCCTCCCAGACCGGGGAACCGGTCGGCCTGAGCCAGTTCAGGGGAAAGAAGCACGTCATCCTGTCCTTCCACGTCCTGGACTTCACCGGCGGCTGATGCGACCAGGTCTCCTCGTTTCGCCAGTACACCAAGCGGTTCGAGGAGCGCAATGCCCAGGTCCTGGGCATCAGCGTCGATAGCTGGCAGGCCCACCGTGCCTGGTCGACGTCGATGGGCGTGCTCCCGTACCCCCTGCTCGCCGACTTCCATCCCAAGGGCGTGGTGGCCAGGGCCTACGACCTGTGGAACGAGGAGCGGGGCTACAGCCGGCGCGCCGTGGTCATCGTGGACCGGGACGGCATCATTCGCTTCAAGCGCGTGTGGACCCAGGGGATCCCCGATGCCGCGGAGATTCTGAGGGAGGTGGAGAAGCTGGGTTGACCGCCCCTGCTCCGGCCACGCGCGCCGTCAACTATCCAGCGCGTCTGTGCGAATCCCGGCCTCGGGGCGCGGCGCACGCCCCGGTTCCACGCCCCACCTCTTTCCTCTCGTCGCTTCATCGCTTCTTCAAATGCATCGGCCGGCAGCGGCGGACGGCGTTACGGCGGGCGCACCTCGCGGTGCCGTCCCCTTCCTCTGCACGGGCGAACGCCCCACCGGACGGCCTCTCCGCGTCAACCTGTGGGGCCCTGTGGCGCCGGCGCCGGGGCGTGAAGGCAACCATCCGCGAAGCCCGGCGCATCTCAGCCACAGCACCCTCCCCCGTCCAGGAACCAGTGCTGCATGGCGACATCGCGCTGGCGGGCCGCGGGCGTGCCTTCCATTCTGGCGCTGATCTCCTGCGCAGCACAGAACAGGTTCCACAGACCGGTGACCGCCTGCCACAGCGGGCCGCGGCGGTCGTCCGTGCCGGTCCGGGCGGGGGCGCCGCCAGCTGCCCCGCCCCGCGGCGGGAACCGCCGCACCACGAGGCTCCCGCCCTCCACCACACGCGTCCTGGCGTCACTCATGGCCGCGCTCACGGTATCACCGATGACGCCGTGGACCGGGACCGCACTGGGCGGGCGGTCCCCACGACCAGGCGGATGCCAAACCGCACCAGCATCAGCCCCACGGTCTTGCGCAACCCGGCGGAGCCGGCCCCGGCCCGCCGGATGTCCACCGCCGCGGACGCGGCGCCCTGGCGGCGGGCCTCCCGCTCCATGTCCCGCCGCCGTTCTCGACCCAGGTTCTCGATTGCGCGGGCATCCCAGTCCCACATCGACCCCACCTCCGCTCACGCCCGGCCTCCGTGCGCCCTCTCTGTCCCGCCGCGGGAACCGATGATCGACCGTGTCCCGCGGCGCCGCGCTCCGGTGTTTGCGACCAGAATACACCGGCGGGCGTCGCCCGGCGATAAACGCGTTCATAGGCCGCGTGTGAACGCATTCACACTCAGGGAACCCGGGACCACCACGCGGACCGCGGAAAGGGTGTGCGCCGGAGAAACGGACCGGTCGCGCGGCGCGCCGCGCGACGGATCACGACCGGTGGAACCAGGACGGGGACCGTGGAATCCGCGTGGGGGCGGGTGGAACCAGCGCGGACCGGCGGCCGCGGCGTACGGACCACCGGAACCGGACGGGCGCCCCTAGCGCGTCCGGGCTCTCGCTTCGCGGGCCGCGCGGCGCGCCTGACGCAGCGGCTCGGGAGTACGCGATGCGCCGGGCAAGGCAGCGATAACCGCCACCGCGGTCTCGGGATCGGTGCGCCAGGCCGCGTGCACAGCCCGCGGCCGGGTCCCGGGCTTCGTGCGCAGCCAGTGCGCGACGACTTCACCGTCGATGCACAGCGGGCTCGCGGCACCCCGCCGGTCGGCGGGCAGGGGACCATGGGCGACCAGCGGCCGGTCCGTGAC
>JACQTN010000067.1 GCA_016210785.1 Armatimonadota bacterium | reverse complement strand
CTGCTGACCCGTCTCATCCGCAGCAGCCTCCTGGAGGTCCTCGGCCAGGACTACATCCGCACCGCCCGCGCCAAGGGCCTGTCGGGGATCACCGTCCTCATGAAGCACGCGCTGAAGAACGCGGCCATCCCCGTGGTGACCGTCCTGGGGCTTCAGGTCGGCGCGCTATTGGGCGGTGCCGTGGTGACCGAGATCGTGTTTGCCTGGCCCGGGCTCGGGCGGGTGATCGTGGAGTCGGTGTACGCCCACGACTTTCCTCTAGTGCTGGCCGGCCTGCTCTTTGTGGCCGCCATCTTTGCGCTCACCAATCTGGCCGTGGACCTGGCTTATGGCCTTCTCGACCCGCGCATCAGCTACGAGTAGCCCGGCGCCGCCCGTGGTGGTCCGGCGCCGCGGAGCCATGGGCGACCTCAAGGGGATGGTCGGGCTGGTGTGCATCGCTGTGCTGGCGATTGCGGCCGTCGTGGCTCCTTACCTCAGCCCGTACGATCCCACCGCTCAGAGTCTACGGCTCCGCAACATGCCTCCCGGCACCAGGGGAGAGGATGGAGGCGTGCACTGGTTGGGCACCGACCAGGTGGGCCGGGACGTCCTGAGCCGCCTGCTGCACGGGGCCAGGGTCTCGCTGATCGTGAGCGTCGCCGCCGTGGGCTGGTCGGGGACGGCCGGGACGCTGCTGGGCGTGCTCTCTGGCTTCCACGGCCGGGCGGTGGACGCCGTGCTCATGCGGATCGCCGACGTGCAGCTGGCCTTCCCCATGGTGCTCCTGGCGATTGCGTGGGTGGCCTTTCTGGGGACCAGCCTGGTGAGCGTCATCGCGGTCATCGGCATTTCGGGATGGGTCTCCTACGCGCGCGTCTCCCGGGGCCTGGCGCTCTCGCTGCGCGAGGAGCAGTTCGTGGAGGCGGCTCAGGCGCTGGGAAGCAGCTCGTGGCGCATCGTCACGCGCCACATCCTGCCCAACGTGACCAGCGCCATGGTGGTGATCGCGACGCTACAGCTGGGCCGCGCCGTGCTGCTGGAGTCCACGCTGAGCTTTCTGGGTCTGGGGGTGCAGCCGCCGACCCCAACCTGGGGTGGGATGCTGGCCGACGGCCGGCCTTACCTCGATACCGCCTGGTGGGTGGCCACCTTCCCCGGGATCGCGATCATGGTGCTGGTGCTCGGGGCCAACCTCACAGGCGACAGCCTGCGCGATTTTCTCGATCCCCGGCTCGCCCAGCGCGGAGCTCCCGGCTAGGATGTTCGCGCTGCCCGGTGTGCAGGCACACATCCGAGCCCGGGCGGATCAGTACCTGGAGATCCTGCGGACCCTCATCCGCCAGCCGAGCGTCTCTGCCCAGGGACGAGGGATGGTGGAGTGCGCGGGTCTGGTCGCCCGGATCATGAACGAACTGGGAATGGAAGCCCGGGTGGTGCTCTCGGCCGGCCATCCGGTCATCCTCGGAGAGCGGGCCATCCCCGGCGCGCAGCGCACGCTGCTGCTGACCTCGCACTACGATGTCCAGCCGCCCGAGCCCGTGGAGGCGTGGTCCTGTGATCCCTTTGCCGCCGAGAGCATCGGTGAGCGGATCATTGGCCGTGGAGCCACCGACGCGAAAGGCAACCTGCTGGCCATTCTGCTGGCGGTCTCGGTGCTCCGCGAGATGGGCCTCCTCCCACCCGTGCACCTCAAGTTTCTCTTCGATGGAGAAGAGGAAATTGGGAGTCCCAGCCTGCCGGAGTTCCTCGAACGCCACAGGGCCGAACTTGCGGCGGACGCCGTGCTCACCGTCGATGCCGGGTTGGAGCCTCCGGGACGGCCGTTCGTCTGGCTCGGCAGTTGTGGCCTGCTGGCCGTCGAGCTCGCGGCCCGGGGCGGCGCCTCCGACCTGCACTCCTCGAAGGCGAGGCTGGTCCCCAACGCCGCCTGGCGCCTGGTCTGGGCGCTGAGCACGCTCAAGGATCCGCACGAACGCGTGGCCATCGGTGGGTTCTATGCGCCGGTGAGACCGCCGGGGCCGGAGGAACGACGGTACTTGGAGGCGCTGCTGTGGGATGATGCCGCCCAGCAGCAGGCCCTGGGCGTGACGGGCTTCCTGGGCGGCGTTACCGGCCTCGCTGCCAGGGAGCGGATGCTCTATCAGCCCACCTGCACCATCACCGGGTTGATATCGGGGTACGCCGGGCCGGGGCACAAGGAGGTGCTCCCCAGCGAAGCGCGGGCCAAGGTGGAGTTCCGCCTGGTCCCCGACCAGTCACCGGCGCAGGTTCTCTCGCAGCTCCGGGCGCACCTGGACCGCCACGGGTTCGGCGACCTGGAGGTGCGGGAACTGGCGGCGACGGAGCCTTCCCAGGCGCCCCTCGATTCCGCCATTGCCCTGGCCGTGCGAGAGGCGGCCGCGGAGGTCTACGGGATGGAGCCGGCCATTAGACCCCGCCACGAGAGCTCCGGCCGGCAGGGGACCTGGATCGGGGCCCGGCTGGGGGTGCCGGCGGCGATCACGGGGATCGGCCCGCCCGGGTGGCGCGGGCACGCTCCCGACGAGTTCATCACTGTAGAGCATTTCTTGAGGGGCATCGCGTTCGTCGCGGACGTCATCTGGCGGTACGCCACAGTCGCCCGGTGACGCGGCTGGCATCAGGCCTTTACGTCCCCGCGCGCCCGCCTCGCAGGATCTCGAGCGCCTG
>JACQTN010000553.1 GCA_016210785.1 Armatimonadota bacterium | reverse complement strand
TGGTGAAGGGTGGAGTGGCGCAAAGACACTCCACCCAACCTTACGGGTTGGGAGGAGACGACCATGAGGTTTGGACTGACGCTGCCCAACCGTGGCGTCCTCTTCGGCGCCATCACCGCCGATCAGATGCTGGAGATGTCGGAGATCGCCGACCGCTCGGGGGTCTTCCAGGACCTGTGGGTGGGCGACAGCCTCTTCGGCAAGCCGCGCATGGAGTCGATCACCCTGCTGGCGGGCGTCGCCGGCCGCACGAAGCGGCTCCGTTTGGGTCCCGCCTGCATGGCGAGTTTTCCGCTGCGCGATCCGGTGCTGATGGCCTACCAGTGGGCCAGCCTGGACCTGCTGGCGGGAGGGCGCACCGTCATGGTGGCGTGCACCGGCATCGTGCCGCAGGCGGGCGGGGAAGTGGAAAACGCCCACTACGGCGTGGACAACAAGGGACGCGCCGAGCGGCTGGTGGAATGGATCACCATCCTCAAGCGCCTGTGGACCGAGGACAACGTGATCTTTGAGGGCAAGCACTACCGCCTCAACGGCCTCAGCGTCGATCCTAAGCCCGCGGCGAAGCCGCGCCCGCCTATCTGGATCGCCAACAACTCCCTGAAGTCGCGCGACGTGATCGAGCGGACCCACCGCCGGGTGGCCCGCCACGCCGACGGGTGGATGACGGCGCTCTCCGACCCGGAGGACGTGGCCTGGCGGGTGCAGGACGTGCGGAAGAAGGTGAAGGAGGCGGGCGGCACCCCCGACGCCTTCGAGTGCAATCTCTACCACAACATCAACGTCAACAAGGACCGCGACGCCGCGCTGGCGGAGTCCAAGCGCTTCCTGGACGCCTATTACACGGTGGACATGCCAATCTCGCGCGTGGCGAGCTGGACCGCGGCGGGCACGCCCGAGCAGTGCGCGGAGCACCTGCGCGTGTACCAGCGGGTGGGCATGACGTCGGTGGGCCTGCGCTGCACGAGCTGGGACCAGACCGGCCAGCTCAAGCGCGTGATCGACGAAGTCCTCCCACACTTCCGCTAGGAAGGGGGCCGGCCGCGGGGCCAGAGGCGCCCGCGGCCGGCCGCGTCGCCTCACGCCATGGCGCGGTACATCCTCCGTCGCATCCTGGAGTCGATCCCCCTGCTGATCGGTGTCAGCGTCATCACCTTCGCCCTGCTGATGCTGGCGCCGGGAGACCCCATCGCCTTCCTGGTGCCGCCCGAGCAGATGCAGTCCGTGGACCGCAGGGTCCTGGAAGAACAACTGGGGCTGGACAAGCCGGCGCCCGTCCAGTACGTGCAGACCATGACCGGCCTGCTCTCGGGCCGGCTGCGCTCCTTCCGGGAGCGCCGCCCCACGCTGGAGATGATGGGCGAGGCGATGCCCGCCACGGTGATCCTCACCCTGTGCGCGCTCGCGGTCGCTTTCGCCCTGGCGCTGCCCATCGCCATTATCTCCGCCGTGCGTCCCTACAGCCTGATCGACCACGTGGCCACGGTCACGTCGCTACTGGGGGTGTCGCTGCCCAACTTCTGGTTCGCCCTGGTGCTGATCTTCATCTTCACCGACCAGCTCGGGTGGTTGCCGGCCAGCGGCATCCGGCCGGTGGGCGTGGACGGGTACCCCGTGGGCGTGATCTGGCGCTACCTGATCATGCCCACCATCGTGATGGCCCTCAGCATCCTGCCGCCGCTGGTGCGGTACGCGCGGTCGTCGCTATTGGACGTGCTGAGCCAGGACTACATCCGGGTGGCCCGCAGCAAGGGGCTGTCGGAGCCCGTGGTTCTGATCAAGCACGCCCTGCGCAACTCCCTCATCCCCGTGGCGACGGTCCTGGGACTGCTGCTGCCGTTTCTTTTGGGCGGGTCGGTGATCGTGGAGACGATTTTCGCCGTGCCCGGGGTCGGCATGCTGGCCGTGACGTCCGCCCTCACGCGCGACTACCCCGTGGTGATGACCACCACCATGATCGCCTCCGCGCTGGTGGTGGTGAGCAACCTGCTCACCGACGTCTCCTACGCGCTGCTGGACCCGCGGATCCGCCATGACTGAACGCGCGCAGGCGGTACGGGAGGAGGGGGAGGGCCGGCCCGTGGCGCGGAAACGTCCCGGCCCACGGGAACGGTTCCTGCGCAACCGGCGGGCGATCGCCGGCGCCGTGATCCTCGTCGCGTTCGTGGCCATGTCCCTCTTCGCGCCGGCGGTGGCCCCATACCGCAGCGACGAGCAGAATTTCCTGGACCGCCTGGCGCCGCCGGGCGCCCGCCACGTGATGGGCGCGGACCACCTGGGGCGCGACGTCTTCAGCCGCACGGTGTGGGCCGGGCGCGTGTCGCTGAGCATTGGACTCCTCTCTACGCTGCTGACCATGCTGCTGGGGGTGACCGCGGGCACCGCGGCCGGCTACTTCGGCGGGTGGACCGACACGCTGCTGATGCGTCTGGTGGACATGATCCTGGCTGTGCCGCTCTTCTTCCTGGCCGTGGCGTTCCTGGCGCTCTATGGCCCCAGCATCCCCGGGCTGATCTTCATCCTGGGCGCGGCGTCGTGGCCGCCCTCGGCGCGCCTGGTGCGGGCGGAGTTCCTGCGGCTCAAGGTGGCGGATTTCGTCACCGCGGCCCGGGCCCTGGGGGCGCGCGACCTGGCGATCATCGTGCGGCACATCCTGCCCAACGTGGTGCCCGTCATCGTCATCTCCGCCACGCTGCGGGTGGGCATCGCCATCCTGGCGGAGGCCGGACTCTCCTACCTGGGCCTGGGCGTGCAGCCGCCCACGCCGTCGTGGGGCAACATCGTGGCGGACGGCCGCGTGTACCTGCGCACGGCCTGGTGGGTCTCGCTGTTTCCCGGCGCGTTCGTGCTCCTCTCGGTGATGGCGGTCAACCTGGTGGGGGACGGGCTGCGCGACGCGTTCGACCCCAGGATGCGGGTGTAATGACTCCCTTCTCGCTGGAAGGTCGCGTGGCGCTGGTCACCGGCGGGGGCACCGGCCTCGGCCGCAGCATCGCGGAGGTGCTGGCGGAGGCGGGCGCCGGTGTCGCGGTCGTGGGCCGCCGGCCGGAGCCGCCGGCGCAGACGGCGGCGGCCATCGAGGCGCGCGGCGGAAAGGCGCTGGCGGTGGCCGCCGACGTGACCGCCACGGCCGCGCTGCCCGACGTGATCTCCCGCGTCACCGGGTGGGGAGGACGCCTGGACATCCTGGTGAACAACGCGGGAGCCGGCACGCGTCGCGCCATCCTGGAGGTCGACGAGGCGGAGTGGGACCGGCTGCACGCGGTGAACCTGAAGGCGGCGTTCTTCATGACCAAAGCCGCGCTGCCGGTGATGATCGCCCAGGGCGGAGGCGTCATCGTCAACGTGGCGTCCACCTTCGCGCTGGGCGCGGGGCCGCGCCCCACGCCCGCCTACAGCGCCGCCAAGGCCGGGTTGCTGGCGCTGACCCGATCGCTGGCCGTGGCGCACGGGCCCCAGGGCATCCGGGTCAACGCCGTGGTGCCGGCGTTCATCCCCACGGACATGACGCGGGGTCTGTGGGCGGGCCTCAGCGAGACGGAGCGCGCCGAGTTCCCCAGGCGTTATCCGGTGGGACGGCTGGGACGCCCGGAGGACATCGCGTATGCGGTGCTCTACCTCGCATCTTCGGAAGCGTCCTGGGTCAGCGGCATTGCCCTGACCGTCGATGGCGGCCAGACGGCCCGCGGGTGGTAGCGGCAGGTGATCAACATGGTACCGAAAACGATGCGCGCCGTGGTCCTGTACGAGCACGGCGACGTGGACAAGCTGATCTACGAAGACGCCTATCCCGTTCCCGCGTTCGGGCCACTGGACTTGCTGGTTCAGGTGAAGGCGGTCGGCCTCAACCACCTGGACGTCTTCGTGCGGCGGGGGATGCCGGGCAAACCCGTGCACTTTCCGCGCATCACCGGCGGGGATATCGCCGGCGTGGTGGCCACGGTGGGCACGCGAGTCACCGGGGTGCAGGTGGGACAGCGGGTGCTGATCGATCCCGCCATCAACGACCGGCGCGGGGCGTTGGGCGAGGACGACCAGGGCGGGCTCGCCGAGTTTGCCCGCGCCCCGGGCGCCAACGCCATCCCGCTGCCGGACGACGTTTCGTTCGAGGACGCCGCGGCGTTGCCCATCGCCTTCGGGACCGCCTGGCGGATGCTGTTCAGCCGGGGCAGGCTGCGCGCCGGCGAGCACGTGCGGATCGGCGGCTCGGCCGGCGGCGTCGGCTCCGCGTGCGTGCAGATCGCCAAGTT
>JACQTN010000564.1 GCA_016210785.1 Armatimonadota bacterium | reverse complement strand
GCTCGGGGACGTGGTCGAGCATGGCGCGGGAGTGGGCGGTGGTGAGCACACCCTTCGTCCACGAGATGTCCTTGTGGGAGACGGGGATGCCGTGCAGCGGCCCCCAGCGGCGCCCGGCCACGATCTCTTTCTCCGCGCGCCGCGCTGCCTCCAGGGCGGAATCGGCGCAGACGGTGATGTAGCTGCGCAGGCGGGCGCTGTAGCGATCGATGCGCTCCAGCAGGGCGGTGACGATCTCGACGGGCGAGATCTCCTTGCGGTCCAGCAGGCTGGCAAGCCTGGCGACGGGTAAGAAGGGCAGCTCCGACTTCACGTGAGGCCCCCCAGTTTGATGAGAGTGTGCGCGGTGGTGTAGGCCGCGAGACCGCGAGGAACCAACCGGTCTGCCGTGACGAAGAATACTATAACGCCAGGGCGGAGCGGCGGTCAAGAGCCGGGCAGTGCACGCCGCGCCGCGGCGCGCGTGGCAGGAGATGCGCGCCTCGGTGCGAAAGTGGAGCGTCCGATGGCATACCTGCTGCGCCGCCTCGCGGCCACCATCCCGACGCTGCTGGGGGCGATCACTTTTGCCTTCCTCTTGATACGAGTCGCCCCCGGCGATCCGGTCCGGCTCATCCTCTCCGATATCGACCGGGGGAACAGGGAGGCGGTGGAGGAAGTCCGACGGCAGCTCGGCCTCGACCGCCCCCTGTACGTCCAGTACGCGGTCTACCTGACCAGCACGCTGCGGGGACAGTTCGGCACGTCCTTCCGCACCAGCCAGCCGGTCATCGTCGAGATCGCCGGGCAGCTCACGGGCACCGTCCACCTGGCCATGGCTGCGGTCGTCGTGGCGGTGGCCGTCGGCCTGCCGGTGGGCATCGTCGCGGCCCTGCGGCGCAATACCTGGGTGGACTACTCCGTGCTGTCGGGGGCGATGGTGGCGCTGGCGTCGCCGTCCTTCTGGTTCGGCATCCTCCTCATCTACATGTTTGCCTTCCGCTTAGGATGGTTCCCCATCTTCGGCGCCGGCCGCCCCGACGATCTCGCGAGCCTGCTCCACCACCTGGCGCTGCCCGCGGTGGCCATTGGCACCCGCTCCGCGGCGCTGATCGCCCGC
The DNA here is from genome assembly GCA_016210785.1 of Armatimonadota bacterium. Lineage (GTDB taxonomy): Bacteria > Sysuimicrobiota > Sysuimicrobiia > Sysuimicrobiales > JACQTN01 > JACQTN01. The sequence continues at coordinate 1,759 of JACQTN010000564.1, read as the reverse complement.
ATGTCGCGCTCGGCATTGCTGGAGGTGCTCCACCAGGACTACATCCGCACCGCCCGCGCCAAGGGGCTGGCGGCGCGTGCGGTGGTCCTGCGCCACGCGCTGCGCAACGCGCTCATCCCCATCACCACCATCGTGGCGCTGGACATGGCCTACCTCCTGGGCGGGGCCGTGATCATCGAGACTGTCTTCGCCCGGCCCGGCCTGGGCAAGCTCGCCGTGGACGCCATTTACACGCGGGACTACCCGGTCGTGCAGGGGGTCATCCTGGTCTTCGCCGCCGGCATCATCCTGGTGAACTTCCTGGTGGACGTGCTGTATGGCCTCCTCGATCCGCGCATCCGCTATGGTTAATTCCTCTCTCCCCTCTCCCGCGCACCCCAGAAAATGCAAAGGCATTTTCTGGGGACCCCGCGCCAGCCCACCACGGCTTCTGCCACTCCTGTGCAAGATGTTACCTGGTCGAGCACCACCGACTCAGCTTCTGAGCACCCCCACCTCCCGGGGAGAGGGCGTATCTGCGTATCGCACACGTCGCAGCCGAAACTGGTGAGGGGGGAGATGGGAGGATTCGGACGTCGAACCGCCGCGCCCAGCCGGGCGTTTGCCTCGCTGCGCGTAGTGTGGCGGCGGCGCAGCGCCGCCGTGGGGTTGATCGTGGCGCTGGGCGTGGTCGCGCTGGCCGTGCTGGCGCCGATCACCGCCGGGCAGGACCCGCTGGAGCAGCGCCTGGCTGACAAGATGCGCCCGCCCGGGGGAAAGTACCTGCTGGGAACCGATCCGCTGGGCCGCGATCTGTGGTCCCGGCTGGTGTGGGGTGCGCGCGTCTCCCTCACGGTGGGCGTGGTGGCCGTGGCCATCGCCGCCGGGATCGGCCTGGTGATCGGGCTGAGCGCAGGATACTTCGGCGGGCGGCTGGACGCCGTGCTGATGCGGACGGTGGACGTGCTGATGTCGTTCCCCCTGATCTTGCTGGCGATTGCCATCGTGGCGGTGCTGGGCGGCGGTCTGGCCAACCTGATGCTGGCGGTAGGGATCTCCAGCGTGCCCCCGTTCGCCCGCCTGGTGCGGGGCGAGGTCCTGGGCGCGCGGCGGCGGGACTACGTGGAGGCGGCGCGGGCCATCGGCGCGGCGCACGCCCGCATCATGGCGCGGCACATCCTCCCCAACATCGTCTCCTCCATCGTGGTGCTGGCCACGCTGCGTGTCTCCACGGTGATCCTCACCGAGTCAGCACTGTCGTTCCTGGGGCTGGGCATCTCCCCGCCCACGCCCACGTGGGGCTCCATGATCGCCGACGGCACCAAGTGGCTGCGGGTGGCGCCGTGGATCTCCATCATCCCCGGCGTCGCCATCATGGTGACGGTGCTGGCGTTCAACCTGTTCGGGGACGGATTGCGCGACGCCTTGGACCCGCGATTGAGAGGAGAATAGCACCCGCGGGTCCGGCGGCGAGACCCGCGCGACTTCAGCGAAACGAACATTGCGATGAATGTCACGCGGGCGCCTACGATCCGCGCCTGCGCGGGCAGTAGCGTCTTCCCTTCGACCAGGAGAACACTGCAGCAGCGTATCACCATGGGTGAGAGGGAGGCCAGCAATGCCAGCGTTTACCTCGCGCTGCAAGGTTTGCGGAATACCGCTGTCGGGAATCCTTGCCATTCCCCCGCGCGTGCTGCGAGGCATCCGCCGCAATCCCAAGAACCCCAACTACTGCACCATCTGCAGTGACAAGATGATCAAAGGGGAAGTCGCGGAAATC
>JACQTN010000552.1 GCA_016210785.1 Armatimonadota bacterium | reverse complement strand
CGGGAATCCTGTCCTGGTGCGGATCGGGCTCAGCCCCATGGACGCCCGCGTCGTTCAGCAGATGCAGCGGGAAGCCGGCTTCGACCGCCCGCTGGCCGCGCAGTTCCTGGGCTACATGGGCCACCTGGTGCGCGGCGACCTGGGCACGTCGTGGCAGACGGGACGCCCGGTGATCGCCGACCTGCGCAGCCACCTGGCCGCCACCAGTGAACTGGCGCTGGCCGCGCTGATGCTGATGCTGACGGTGAGCCTGCCGCTCGGCGTGTACACGGCCATGCGGCGCAATACCGCCGCCGATTACCTCCTGCGCGTGGCGGGGCTGGTGGGCGTCTCCATGCCGCTGTTCTGGTTCGGGCTGCTGCTGCTCTACGTCTTCTACTATCACCTGGCGTGGGCGGCGCCGCCGCTGGCGCGCGTGGCCACCGGCGTCATCACGGCGGAGGGGCCGACGGGGTTGTACCTGATCGACACGCTGCTGGCCGGCAACTTCCCCGGGTTCCGCAGCGCCCTGCAGCACCTGGCGTTGCCCGCCATCACGCTGGCCTTCGCCGCGCTGCCGCTGGTCTTCCGCATGACACGGGGGTCGGTGATCGAGGTGCTGCACCAGGATTACGTGCGCACGGCGCACGCCAAGGGCGTGTCGCTGCTGGCGATCCTGCGGCGGCACGTGCTGCGCAACGCCATGATCCCGGTGCTGACCGTGATCGGGCTGAGCGTGGGCAACATGCTGGGCGGCACCCTGCTGGTGGAGACCGTGTTTTCCTGGCCCGGCATGGGGCGCTACGTCATCAACGCCATCCTGGCGCGCGACTACACCGCGGTGCAGGGCTTCGTGCTGACGGCGGCGCTCATCTTCTCCCTGGTGAACTTCCTGGTGGACGTGGGGTACGGTTTCCTCGATCCGCGCATCCGGTTCGAGTGATCCGCCATGGGACTGCGGGCCGCCAACCTGGAGGTCAGGGAGACCGCCGGCGCCGAGGGTGAGAGCCCGTGGCGGCGCCGGCTCGGCGCGCGGCGCGGCGCCGCTCTGGGGCTGCTGGCGCTGCTAGGCTTCGTGGCGGTGGCCGCCTTCGGCCCGGCCTTACTCCCGCATGATCCCACCGCCGTGGACCTCAACCGCGTCTTCCAGCGCCCTTCCCTGACGCATCTCCTTGGCACCGACAACTACGGCCGCGACATTCTCAGCCGCGTCGTGTACGGCAGCCGGTACGCGCTGGCGGTGGGCGCGGCGGCGGTGTTGATCTCAGGGACGGTGGGCACCGCGCTGGGCATGGCGGCGGGGTTGGCCGGCGGCATCGTGGACACCGTCATCATGCGCGTGGTGGACGGCTGGCTGGCGTTCCCCACGCTGATCATCGCCCTGGCCATCGTCACCGCGCTGCAGCCGACCCTGACTAACGCCGCGGTGGCGATCGGGCTGGCCGGGGCGCCCTGGTACGCGCGGGTGGCGCGTGCACAGGCCCTCTACGTCAAGCAACTGGAGTACGTGACCGCGGTGCGCAGCCTGGGGGCAGGGACGGGGCGCATCGTGTGGCGCCACGTGCTGCCCAACAGCCTGGGACCGCTGGTGATCCAGGCCAGCCTGCAGTTCGGCACGGCGATCCTCAACCTGTCCGCGCTGGGATTCCTGGGCATCGGCGTGCAGCCGCCGGCGCCGGAGTGGGGCGTGATGGTGGCGGAGGGCCGGCAGTACATGCTGTCCGGCGAGTGGTGGATCGCGGGATTCCCCGGATTCGCCATCATGGCCGCGGTGATCGGGTTCAACTTTCTCGGGGACGCGCTGCGGGACTGGCTCGATCCGCGGGCGTGACCGGACAGCGCGAGAACCCGGACCACGAGCCCATCATTCTTAACGGAGTCGAAGAAAACCAGGTCCGAGTCATTGCCGAGGTCGTCGAGGTCTTGGGTGGCAAGCCTGCTTCGGGCCACAGCGGACAAATGTAACGGGCATCCCAAGTCGCGCGGCGCCGGCAACTTCAGAGCGCGACTTGGCCTGCGCAGTTGCCTTCCGCGCCGTCAACGAAATATCTCCTTTCGTGGGCCGACGCTCTCCAGCAGCGAGTACTCTGTCAAAAGGGATCGATATGGTGGTCGACATCTGGGAAGAGGAGTGCCGCCCGCTGAGTTCGAAAGGGCTGCCTCAGTTTCGCACGTGACCGAGGAGAACGGCGATATGACGACGATTGCACACACCCCCATCGACGGGCTTCGCCTGGCGGAACTGCCTCCCGGCAGGCATCGTCGCTGGTTGGAGATCCTCCCCACGCCCGACGGTGTCCTGTCCGTTCCCCTCCTGGCGGTGGTGGGCAGACGCGGTCCCGCCGTGTTCGCCGTGGCCGGCGTGCACGGAGACGAGTGGGAGGGCCCGGAGGCCATCTGGGACGTCTGGCACGGTCTCGATCCCGCGGCGCTGCACGGCGCCTTCCTCGCCATCCCCCTGTGCAACCCGCTGGCGTACGCCATCGCCAGCCGCACCACGCCGCTGATGGTGGACGGCCTCAACCTGGCGCGCGTCTTTCCCGGAGATCCCGAGGGCCTGCCCACGCAGCGGCTCGCGGCCGCGCTCTTTGCGCTCATCACGCGCACCCTGACCCCCTCCGACCTGTTCGTGGATCTGCACAGCGGCGGCACTCGCTACGAGTTCCTGCCCGTGGTGGGGTATCGGCGCGGGCTGGGCGACGAGGCGCGGAGCCGCGATGCGTCGCGGGCTTTCGGCATCCCCAACCTCTGGCTCGTGGAGCCGCACACGGGAACCTTCAACACGGAGATCGCGCGGACCGGCATCCCCACCATCGGCGCGGAGGTGCTGGGCGGCGGGGGAAGCCGTCGCGAGGACGTCGCCGCGTACCGGGAGGGATTGCTTAACGCGCTGCGCTTTCAGGGCGTCCTCCGGGACCGGCCCGCCCCGCGCGTAGAAGCCGCCTTTCACGAGACCGCGGATTTCGCCACGCCGGTCTCCGGCCTGCTTCGGCTCAATCGGGAGGTCGGAGCGGCGGCCGCCGCCGGCGATGTGGTCGCGCAGGTGCTCAATCCTTTCGGGGATGTCGTGGCAGAACTCGCGGCTCCGCGAGCGGGACACGTGTGGGTGATGCGCCGGCTGCGCACCGTATGGGCGGGCGACCGCGTGTGGACGCTGGCCTATCCGGAGGCGTAGTGCGCGGGAGGTGAGCGCAGTGGCTTCGGGGGCGGAAGCGGGCGGGGCACTGCCGGGCGCGGCGGACGGCTTCGCGTGGGGAACGCCGGGAGGTCCGCACGGAGGCGCGTACCGCCCGGTCGCCATGGGGAAGCGCGGGATGGTCGCCACGGGCCATCCCCTGGGGACCGCCGCCGGGCTGCGCGTGCTGATGGACGGGGGCAACGCCCTCGACGCCGCGGTGGCTGCGGCTGCGGTACTCAGCGTCGTGGAGCCGTACGAGTCCGGCGTCGGCGGTGGCGGGTATCTCCTTTTCTATGACGCCCGCGCCTCCGCGCTGCACTGCCTGGACTACGTCGGCCGCAGTCCCCGCGCGATGGTGCCGACGCAGTTCGCCACGCAGGACGACCTGTACCGCGGGCCGCGCGGGGCGCTGGTGCCGGCCGCGGCGGCGGGGTGGCTCGCGGCGCTGGACCGCTTTGGCTCGATGGACCGCGGGCGCGTCCTGGCCGCCGCGGTGACCTGTGCGGACGACGGCTTCCCTCTCACGATCCGCAACGCGGGTGTCATCAGAGAATACGCGTCGCTGCTCGCCGGTGACGGGCGTGTTGCGCGGGTCTTCCTTCCCCACGGCCGGCCGCCGCGCGCCGGGGCGGTGATCCGCCAGGCCGATCTTGCCGCGATGCTGCGGCTGATGGCCGAAGGCGGCCTGGAAGCCTTCTACCGCGGACCGATCGCCGCGGAGATCGCGCGGTACTGCGAAGAGAGCGGCGGTCTCCTCACGTCCGCCGATCTGGCGGCGTGTCGCGTTCAGTGGGTCGAGCCGATTCGAGGCGGATATCGCGATTGGACTGTGGCGCTGCCGCCGCCGCCGTGCAGCGGTTTCCAGATCCTCGAAACGCTGCGGATCATCGAAGGCGACGACCTGCGGTCACTGGGACGGTTCTCCGCGGCCTGTCTGCACCTGTTGATCGAAACGATGAAGCTGGCCATTGCCGACCGCATCGCCCACGCTGCCGTGCCCGCGCCTCCGCTCGAGGTGCTGCTCTCCGCGGAGTACGCTGCCCGGCAGCGCAGGCGGATCGACCCGGACCGGGCCGCCCTGAGCGAGGGTGAGCGCTACGCCCGGGTTCCCGGGAAGGTACAGCCCGGCCTGCCATCCATCCGCGAGCGGCACACGACCCACCTCGACGTCGTCGACCGGTGGGGCAACATCGCGTCCGTCACCCAGAGCGTGGGTGACTTTTTCGGCGCGGGGGTCGTCGCTGGGAACACCGGCATCCTGCTGAACAATCTCGCGTACTGGTTCGACCTGAACCCCGACAGCCCCAATGCCATCGGTCCCGGCAAGGGCATCGAGATGCCCATGTCGCCGTGCATCGTGTTCAGGAACGACCGGCCGGTGCTGGCTCTGGGGACGCCTGGCGGCCACGGGATCCTGGAGACGACGGTGCAGATACTCATCAATCTGCTGGACTTGGGCATGAACATCCAGGCCGCCATCGAAGCGCCGCGCTTCCGGACGCAGGAGGGCCGGCGGGTGGTCATGGAGTCGCGCATCCCGCCAGAGGTCCGCGACGCCCTGGCCACGCTCGGCCACGAGATCGAGCCGGCGGGCGAATGGGCGGCGGCCAGCTTCTCTCTCGGCCGGGCGCAGGGGATCTGGATCGAGCCCGGGTCCGGCACCCTCATGGGCGGCGCCGACCCGCGGACGGACGGCACCGCGCTCGGCTGGTAGCCGCACCCGCCTGGTGATCGCCTTCCCCGCGCGGGGCGAACGAGGTCACGTGAAACGCGCCAGCAGGGCCTCCAGCCTTCTGGTATCTCCCGGCGCCATGCGCACCGGCGGCCGCGACACCTCCGGCAGCAGCTCGGGCCACTTGACCCCGGATGAGGTGATGATGCAGGCCATGCGCTCGTCAGGGGCGATGACCCCTTCGCGCAGCAGCCGGCCCGCGCAGGCGACGGAAAGGGCGGAGGCGGTCTCCGCGCACACCCCTTCTTCGCCGAGCATGCGCACCGCGGCCATGATCTCGTCCTCCTCCACGGAGACCGCGCGGCCGCCCGACTCCCGCAGGGCCCGCAGCGCGTATCTTCCCGCCGTCTTCTCCCGCGTGGAGGTGGCGATGGAAAAGGCGTCCGGCAGCGGCGGCACGTCGTCGCCGCCCAGCGCCAGCGCCCGCTCCAGGATGTTGGCGCCCGCGGCGTGGCAGGCGACCATGCGCGGCGTGCGCGGCGCGAGCCCGACCTCCTTCGCCTCGCGGAACCCCTTCCAGATGCCGTAGAGCAGGTTTCCGCCGCCGACGGGGACCAGCACCGCATCGGGCGCGCCACCCATCTGGCGGATCAACTCGAAGGCGATCGTCTTGTAGCCTTCGATGCCGAAGGGATCCGCGGGCCCGCGGAAGCCAAACCCCGTGGCGGGGTACCACCCCGGGCGCCCGGCTACGTCCTTCACGAGCGGCGTCCGCCCGTCGAAGCTGGTCACCACGGCCTGTGCCCCGTAGAGTCCGGCCAGGTGCCACATGGCCGGCGAGGTCTCCGCGGCGAAGAAGACGACACACGCCATGCCGGCCCGGGCGGCATACGCGGCCGCGGAGATTCCGTGGTTGCCCGTGGACGCCGTGACCGCGCGGGAGAACCCGAAGGCGCGCGCCATGGACATGGCGACGGTGTGGTAGCGGTCTTTGTGCGACCAGGTGGGGTTGATCGTCTCGTTCTTCAGAAAGATCCCATCGTGGCCGTACTTTCGCTTTAGTGCTTCGCAGGGATGAAGCGCCGTCTGCCCTTCGCCCATCGTGATGGCGTGCGCCGGATCGGTCAGGGGGAGCAGCGGGGCATACTGCCAGAGCGATTCGTCTCGCGCCGACAGCCACGACCTCACCAGCGACTGATCCGCCGCGGCCGGGTCATACCGGACCTCCAGGGGGCCGCCGCAGTCGCATCCGCTCAGCATCGGGCCAATCGGAAACGTCTTGCCGCACGCCGTGCACTCCAGCCATCGCGGGTGTGTCATGTCCCTTCCCTCCCGTCGCGACCTCTGCGGTTCCGGGCCGGTGCCGGGAGGCCGCCCCGGAGCAAAGCCGGAGATGGGTCAGGCCGCCAGCAACTGCGGATGCCGGCGCTCACGTCTTGGCGATCCACAGCGGCCGGGATGGCGTGACTTGGTGCGGCATCCGTTCCCGGATGGGCCGCGCCCGCAGCTCGCGCACGATTTCCGCGAGCTCCCGCGCGCCGGCCTCGATGATCCGCCGGCCCTTCTCGGCGGTGGCCACGCTGGGATCCCCCTTCACACCGTTCTGCGTGTCCATGCTCCAGTACTCGGTCATCCACACCGGGTTCTTGAAAGAAGGGTTGGGTTTGCGGCCCAGCAGGTCGCCCCAGAAGTGAGACGACATCTGGTACGTCATGTCCGGCGCGGCCCGGTCCATCTTCACCCGCGTCTCGTCCACGGCCAGATAGACCGACGTCTCCGCCTCGCAGGCGTGAGAGGTCACCCGGGACTCGCGGATGTTGTTGAACGCCTCCCGCACGTCGTGGAGGTCCCACCAGGAGATGAAGGCACAGTGCACGTCGGGCCGCTCCACCATGGTCAGGCGCGCCGCCATCTCCAACACCGGTCGGTTGCTGCCGTGACCGTTGACGATGAAGATCTTGCGGAAGCCATGGTGGGCCAGGCTGCGCGTGATGTCCAGGACGTACTCCACGAAGGTCGTCCAGCGGATCGTGAGCGTGCCGGGAAAGTCGATGTGGTGGGGGCTGTACCCGACCCGGACGCAGGGGAGCAGGACGATCTCCTCGGGGGCGAGCTGGGCCGCCCGCTCGCAGATGGCGGAGACGATGACGATGTCCGCATCCACCGGCAGGTGCGGGCCGTGGTCTTCAATGGTGGCAGCCGGGATCAGCGCGCAGCGGTTGGCGCGCACCGCATCGTTGATCTCCTCCCACGTCAGATGCTCGTACAGGTATGGGACCTTGGCCATGGCCTTCCCTCCTTGTATGTTGCCATCAGCTTCGGCGGTCTCTTGGCGGTTGAAACTGCCCGCCTCTTCCCCGCGGCCGCCGCCTCCCCCTGCTTTGCGCTCCGTCGCCGCGCCGAAGTGGGCCTCACCGTGGCGTCGCAAAGAGGAGAGCCCGGGGGGTCAAGGCGAACCTCCTGCGTAATGGCTGCCTCCAGCGGAGATTCGACAGGATGGACGGTAGCGAAGGAGGGGGAGCGATGACCGCAGGGAGGATCACGCGCAGAGCGTTGCTCCGTCACGCGGCCGGCGCCGGTGCAGGCGTCGCGCTGGCTCCGCTTCTCTCCTCTGTCCCTGGCCGTCGCGTCCAGGCGCAGCAGGCCGGGAGCGGCGGGTTTCTCACGGCGGCCCAGGAGGTCGATCCCGTCAGCCTCGATCCCCACAACCGCTCCAACTTCTCGTCGTTCCAGGCCTTCGAGCACATCTACGAGAGCCTGGTCGCCTACGACAAGACCCTGAACGTCGTGCCCTCGCTGGCGCAGGCGTGGAGCACGCCCGACGCCACGACCTACGTCTTCCGCCTCCGGCGTGGCGTGAAGTTCCACGACGGCAGCGATCTGGTCGCCGATGACGTCAAGTACTCCGTGGAGCGCTGCCTCGATCCCAAGGTAGGCTCGCCGTGGGGCAGCATCGTCAAGCCGTTCATCGATCGGGTGGAGGTGGTGGACAGCCACACGGTGCGGATCCGCCTGACAAAGCCGTACCCCCCGCTGTTGGGGTGGTTTGCCTACCGGCGCGGATCGGGTATCGCCAAGGCGGGCTCGGCGGACAAGATGAACTACGCCGTGCAGGCCATCGGCACCGGGCCGTTTGCGCTGAAGGAGTATGTCCCGGAGAGCCACATCATCTACACGAAGCACAAGGGGTACTGGCAGAGCGGCCTTCCTCACCTGGACGGTATGATGTTCAAGGTGCTCACCCAGGAGGAGGCACGCGTCGCCGGGTTGCGCACCCGCGCGCTGGACTACGCGTTTCTCAGCCGCGAGGGCGCCGACCGGCTGAAGGGTGTGGGGCACGTCAACGTGGTGCAGAGCCTGCGGGCGTGGGTGGCGATGCTGCGCACCAATCCCGGCCGGAAGCCGTGGAGCGACGTGCGCGTGCGCCAGGCCGTGGCGCTGGCCCTCAACCGGAAGGCGATCATCGACAAGGCGGTGGGCGGGGCGGCGGTCCCCAGCGGGTTCATCCCGACGGGGTACGGCGACTGGTACACGCCTCAGGACAAGCTCCCGTGGCGGCACGACGTGGAGCGCGCCCGGCGGCTGCTGGCGGAGGCCGGGTACCCGCAGGGGTTCAAGACCACCGTCAAGGCTTCGCCGCAGTACGCAGTGTTCGACTCCTCTGCCGTCGTGTTGGCCGATAACCTGAAGCAGGTGGGCATCGACGCCCTGATCGTGCAGTTGGTGTGGGGGCAGTTTGTGCGGGTGACGGGGGTCGGGGG